>JAKSBI010000657.1 GCA_022361215.1 Hyphomicrobiales bacterium
CGGGCGGCAGGTGCGCGAGCTCCGGCGACAGGGCCTGGGCGCCATGCAGCGTGGTGCCGTGAGACAACAGCCGGAACTTGCCGTCCCGGGTCACCGCGATCTTGTGCACCCCGAAGAAGCCGCGCAGATATTCCCCCTTGACCGAATTCGGTCTCAGCACGGTGCCGACGATCAGCGTGGTGGCAACCACGGCGGCAAGACGTACGGCGTTTTCCCGAGAGAGGATCATGAGGGCCCAAAGAACGGCGAAGATGCCCATGTAGAGCCAGGGTGCAACGCCAACAAGCTCGATGTTCAGCAACAGCTTGGGAGAGAGAGTAACGGCCAGCAGCACCAGCGCCAAACCGCCCTCCTTCTTCAGACTTGCCCAGCGAAGCGGCCAGAAGCCCGGACGCGCCAGCGCCGCCAGCGCGATCAACAGTGGATACTCCGCCACGGTCGAGAAGATCTGAGGTGCCAGCAGACCGGTGAAGAGCCCGCCCAGCGCGCCGCCGAGCGACATCCAGAGATAGAACTCGGTGAGGTTGGCGGCCTTTGGCCTGCGCCGCACGAGCTCGCCGTGACAGACCATGGTGTTGACGAAGAAGGCTACGAGGTGCAAGGCGAGAAAGGCTGGCCAATAGTCTCTCAGCGGAAGCAGTATGGAGAGCACCAGGAGTGAGAGCGTCAGCGGCTGAATGGCGAGCATGTGCGCGTGCTTCAGCACCGGCTTCTTCTGAAACGTGATCACGAAGGTCAAAAGGAAGAGCGCCAGCGGCAGGACCCAGAGAAAGGGTGCCGCGGCGACGTCGGTGGTGATGTGGGTCGTGACCGCCACCAGAAGCCCCGACGGCACGAAGGCCAGACCGAGCCAGGACAGGCGCTGGGTCGTCGTCACGGGCGTGTCTGAAAGCGCGTCACCGGCCAACGCGTCGGCGGAGCGCTTCTCCAGGCGACCTCCGCCCCGAACCAGCATGACGATGGCGCTCGCGCCGATCAGGAGAATGAGCAGCTTGTAGGTCAAAGACCAGAGGGCGCTCTGCGTGCCGAGCGTTGTGTTGGGCTCGACCAGGACCGGATAGGCCAGCAGCGCCAGCAGGCTGCCGATATTGCTGGCGCCGTAGAGGAAGTACGGATCGCCCGCATGAGGATGCCCCGTGCGGGCGAACCAGGCCTGCAGCAGAGGCGCGTTGCCGGAAAGCGCGAAGAACGGCAGGCCGATGGAGGCGGCGAACAAGCCGAAAATCCAGAGATGCAAGCCTTCCGTGGGCGGTGCCCCCCAGGCCTGGGAGAGCGCCAGAGGCAGGCTGGCCAGGGCAAGAACCATGACCGCCAGATGTACGAGGACGACGCGCTCGGGCCGGAGAAAGCGTGTCAGCGCGTGGGCGTAGGCATAGCCGCCGAGCAACACGATCTGAAAGAAGCACATGGCCACGGCCCAGACCGCCGGGGAGCCGCCGAGGATCGGCAGGACCATCTTGGCGAACATCGGCTGGACGATGAACATGAGCAGCGCACTGACGAACATCGCCGCTGCGAACAGCGTCAAGGTCAGCGCCGATGACGCGACCGCGCTGCTTTCACCGGACGTGCCGGCAACCCAGGATCGGGTGAAACGCATGGACTCCCCCCAATTCAGGCCGGAGCCGATTGGGCCAGGGCCTGCACTCGCGCAAGCCCAAATCCTAACAATTTGGCTTTAAGAAGCGGTTACGCGGCTCGGCCGCTTGCACCAAGGAGTCTGGGTCAGGACGCCGGCGAAACGGCGCGCGTGGCGCCATAGACCGCGTCGGCCCGTTGCTCGAAGGCGGCGGCGAACTTGCGGAACGCCTTGTCGAACATGGCGCCCATGAGCAGCCTGAGAGAACGCGACCGCAGCTCGTAGGAGATGAAGAACTCGACGTCGCTCTGGTTCGGGCCGACATCTCGAAAGCGCCAGCGGTTCTCCATATGGCGGAACGGGCCGTCGAGATAGGTGACCAAGATCTCCGAGGCCTCCGGCTCCAGGCTGACCCGGCTCTTGAAGGTCTCGCGAAAGACCTTGTAGGCGACGGTCATGTCCGCGACCAGGATCTCGCGCGCGCCCTGCCGCTCGCGTGAGCGCACGGTGAGCCGCTCGCAGAGCGGTACGAAGTCCGGATAGTGCTCCACCGCCGCCACCAGCGCGAACATGTCCTCGGCCGAATGGGCGACGCGGCGGGTGGTTTGAAAGCTGGGCATCGCAGGCCGTCCTAGCGCCCCAAGGCCGTCTCGCGGGCGTCCCGCAGCCGGGCGAAATCGTCCCCGGCGTGATAGGACGAGCGGGTCAGGGGGCTCGACGAGACCAGCAGGAAGCCCTTGGCCGTGGCGATCCGCGCATAGGCGTCGAACTCCTCCGGCGTGACGAAGCGGTCGACCGGCGCGTGCTTGCGCGTCGGTTGCAGATACTGGCCGATGGTCAGGAAATCGACCTCGGCCGACCTCAGATCGTCCATGACCTGCTGCACCTCGTTCCGCTCCTCCCCCAGCCCGACCATGATGCCGGACTTGGTGAACAGTGTCGGGTCGAGCTCCTTGGCCTGCTGCAGCAGACGCAGCGAATGGAAGTAGCGGGCGCCGGGGCGGATCTCCAGATAGCGCGACGGCACCGTCTCCAGATTGTGGTTGAAGACGTCCGGCCGGGCCTCGACGACCACCTCCAGCGCGCCCTCCTTGCGCAGGAAGTCCGGCGTCAGGACCTCGATCGTGGTTCCCGGCGCGGCCTGTCGGATGGCATGGATCACGGCCGCGAAATGGCCCGCGCCGCCGTCGGCCAGGTCGTCGCGGTCGACCGACGTGACGACCACGTGCTCGAGCCCGAGCTTGGCGACCGCATCGCCGACCTTGGCGGGCTCGTCCGGGTCCAGCGGGCCGGGCAGGCCGGTGCGGACGTTGCAGAAGGCGCAGGCCCGGGTGCAGGTGTCGCCCATGATCATCATGGTCGCGTGCTTCTTCGACCAGCACTCGCCGATGTTCGGGCAGCCCGCCTCCTCGCACACAGTGTGCAGGTTGTTCTCGCGCATGATGCGCCGCGTCTCCTGATAGACCGGAGAGCCCGGCGCCTTCACCCTGATCCAGGGCGGCTTGCGCAGGACCGGCGTATCGGGACGGGCGAGCTTCTCGGGATGGCGCGGACGGTCGCCCGCGCGTCCCTTGGAGACGGTATCGAGGAGGGTCACCATGGCTCTTCTTTACAACGGAAAGCCTTAAAGCCCAACCTCGTCAGGCGCGCACCCGTCGCCAGACGACGATGACCAGGACGGCGCCGAGGGTCGCCACCACCATGTGGCCCAGCAGACCGTAGAACTTGACGCCGGCGATCCCGGCCAGGATCCCCCCGAGCATGGCGCCGGCCACGCCGATCACCAGATTGACGGTCAGGCCGTGAAGGCCGTCGGTGACCTTGTTGGCGAGATAGCCGGCGATCAGGCCGACCAGCAGAAACATGAACAGACTGACGGGCTCCATGGCTTTTCCTCCTCGTCCTGCCGTTATCGGCTCTTGAGCTTCCGCCAGACGAAAAGGCAGAGGATGGCGCCGAGCGTGGCGACCACGATCTGCGCCAGCAGCCCGCCCGCATGCAGGCCGATGGCGCCGGCCAGAAAGCCCCCCACGATGGCGCCGACGACGCCGACGACCAGATTGGTCAAAAGGTCCTGCTTCTTGCCCATGACCTGGGCCGCGATGGCGCCGGCGATCAACCCGACAATCAGAAAGACGATAAGACCGATCATGATGCCCTCTCTCTCCTGCCCCCGCAGATTCGCTCGCCGTCAAATATGGATCACGCGGTCATAGGCGTCGAGGACCGACTCGTGCATCATCTCCGAGAGGGTCGGATGCGGGAAGACCGTGTGCATCAGCTCCCGCTCCGTGGTCTCCAGCGTCCGGGCGATGGCATAGCCCTGGATCAGCTCCGTGACCTCGGCGCCGATCATGTGGGCGCCGAGGAGCTCGCCCGTCTTGGCATCGAACACCGTCTTGATCAGCCCTTCCGGCTCGCCGAGCGCAATGGCCTTGCCGTTGCCCTGATAGGGGAAGCGGCCGACGCGGACCTCGTGGCCGGCATCCTTGGCGGCCCGCTCGGTCAGGCCGACGCTGGCCACCTGCGGCCAGCAATAGGTGCAGCCCGGCACGGCCGACGTGTCGAGCGGGTGTACGTCGTCCTGGCCGGCGATCTTCTCGACGCAGATCACGCCCTCGTGGCTCGCCTTGTGCGCGAGCCAGGGCGGGCCCGCCACGTCGCCGATGGCATAGATGCCCTCGACGCCGGTGCGGCACCACTCGTCGATGACGATGTGGCCCTTCTCGACCGTGACGCCGACCTCTTCCAGGCCGAGGCCCTCGACGTTGCCGGTGATGCCGACGGCCAGGATGGCGCGGTCGAAGGTGAGCGTCTTGGTGCCGCCGTCGGCCGTCTTCAAGGTCGCGGCCACGTTTTCCGGCCCCGCCGTGAGGGCTTCCACCGAGGTGCCGGTGTGGATGGTCATGCCCTGCGCCTCGAAGGCCTTGCGGGCGAAGGCGGAGATCTCCTCGTCCTCGACCGGCAGGATGCGGTCGAGGATCTCGACCACGGTGACCTCGGCGCCCATGGTGCGGAAGAAGCTGGCGAACTCGATGCCGATGGCGCCGGATCCGATCACCAGCAGGGATCCCGGCATGGTCTCCGGGACCATGGCCTCCTTGTAGGTCCAGATCAGCTTGCCGTCGGGCTCGAGCCCCGGCAGCGAGCGGGCGCGGGCGCCGGTGGCGACGATGATGTGCTTGGCGGCGATCTCCGGCAGCGGCTGGCCGTCCTTGCCCGTGACGCCGATGCGGCCGGCGCCCTTGAGCCTGGCGGCGCCGTCGAGCACCGCGATCTTGTTCTTTTTCATCAGGTAGGCGACGCCGTTCGAGAGGCGGCCGGCCACCTTGCGGCTGCGCTCGACCACCTTGGCGAGATCGAAGCGGATGTTGTCGGCGGCGAAGCCGAAATCGCCCAGATTGTGCAGAAGATGGTTGATCTCGGAGCAGCGCAGCAGCGCCTTGGTGGGGATACAGCCCCAGTTCAGGCAGATGCCGCCCATATGCTCGCGCTCGATGATCGCGGTCTTCAGGCCGAGCTGGGCGGCGCGGATGGCCGCGACGTAGCCGCCCGGCCCGGCGCCGATCACGGCGACGTCGAAAGTACTCTCGGACATGGTGGCCCTTGCCTCTGCTCCGATGTGATGTGGGGGATGGCCTCTGGTCAGACCAGCATGGTGACGGGCTCCTCGATGAAGCCCTTGAAGGCGTCGAGCAGCTCCGCGCCGAGCGCGCCATCGATCACCCGGTGGTCGCAGGAGAGCGTGACGCTCATCATGGTGGCGACCTTGATCTCGTCGCCGGAGATGACCGGGCGCTTCTCGCCGGCGCCGACGGCGAGGATCGAGGCATGCGGCGGGTTGATCACGGCGTCGAACTTCTTGATGCCGAACATGCCCAGATTGGAGATCGAGGTGGTGCCGCCCTGATACTCGTGCGGCGCCAGCCGCCGGTTCCGCGCGCGCTCCGCCAGGTCCCTCATCTCGTTGGAGATCTCGGACAGGCTCTTGACCTCGGCATGGCGGATGACGGGCGTGAAGAGGCCGCCTTCGATGGCCACGGCAACGCCGATGTCGGAGGTCTTGTGGCGCAGGATGCCCTCGTTGGTCCAGGTGGCGTTGGCGGCAGGCACCTTCTGCAGCGCCATGGCCATGGCCTTGATGACCAGGTCGTTGACCGAGATCTTGAAGGTCTTCGGCCCGTCGTCCGGCGACATGGCGTTGAGCCTGCGGCGCGCGGCCAGCAGCGCATCGAGCTCGCAGTCGATGGAGAGATAGAAATGCGGGATCGTCTGCTTGGCCTCGGTCAGGCGGCTGGCGATGATCTTGCGCATGTTGTCGTGGGGCACGACCTCGTAGGTGCCCGGCTCGTAGAGGGCCAGGATGCTCTCGTCCGAGACGGCCGGCGCGACTGCGGGCACGCCCGCCGCGGGCGTGGCCTCAGCTGCGCTCGCCGGTGCGGCGGCCGGCGCCGGGACGCCCTGCTCTATCGCCGCCTCGATGTCGCGCTTGACGATGCGCCCGTGGGGCCCCGAGCCGGTGAGCGCCGCCAGCTCGATATCGTTCTGTGCCGCCAGGCGGCGGGCGAGCGGGCTGGCGAAGATACGGCCCGCCTGTCCGTTGGATTTGGGCGTCGGCGCCGGTGCGGCTGCCGGCGTCGGAACGGGTGCTGGCTCGGGCGCGACCGTCGGGCTTGGTTCGGGCGCCGCGGCCGCCGTGGCTGGCGCCGGGGACGCCGCCTCGAAACCCGAGAGCGCGCTCGCGTCCTCGCCCTCTTCGAGCAGGACGGCGATGGGGACGTTGACGGCCACATTGGTTGTGCCCTCGCCCACCAGGATCTTGCCGACCTTGCCTTCCTCGACGGCCTCCACCTCCATGGTCGCCTTGTCGGTCTCGATCTCGGCGATGACGTCGCCGGAGGCGACGGTGTCGCCTTCCTTGACCAGCCACCTTGAGAGCGTGCCCTCTTCCATGGTGGGCGAGAGAGCGGGCATGAGGATGGAGATGGGCATATTCGGTGTCCCTCGATCAGGCGTCAGGCGGCGTAGCAGACGGCTTTGGCGGCGTCGCTCACCTGTGCGGCGCTGGGCAGGGCGAGCTTCTCGAGATTGGCGGCGTAGGGCATGGGCACGTCGGCGCCGCTGACCTGGGTGGGCGGCGCGTCGAGGTGGTCGAAGGCCTCGGCCGTGATTCGGGCGCAGATCTCGCTGCCCACGGAGCAGACCGGCCAGGACTCCTCCACCGTGACGATGCGGTTGGTCTTTTGGACGGACGCGACGATGGTGTCCATGTCGATGGGCCGCAGCGTGCGCAGGTCGATGACCTCGGCGTCGATGCCCTCTCCGGCGAGCTGCTCAGCCGCCTCGAGCGCATAGACCATGCCGCGGGCGAACGACACGATGGTGACGTCGGTGCCCTCGCGCACGACGTTGGCCTTGCCAATCGGGACCACCCAGTCGTCGAGCTTGGGAACGTCGAAGCTCTGGCCGTAAAGAAGCTCGTGCTCCAGGAACACCACTGGATTGGGATCGCGGATCGCCGCCTTGAGCAGGCCCTTGGCATCGGAGGCCGAATAGGGCGCCACCACCTTCAAGCCGGGGATATGGGCGTACCAGGCGGAAAAGCACTGGCTGTGCTGGGCGGCGACGCGGGCGGCGGCGCCGTTGGGGCCGCGAAAGACGATGGGACAGCGCATCTGGCCGCCGGACATGTAGAGCGTCTTGGCGGCGGAGTTGATGATCTGGTCGATCGCCTGCATGGCGAAGTTCCAGGTCATGAACTCAACGATGGGCCGCAGTCCGCCGAAGGCCGCCCCGACGCCGACGCCGGCGAAGCCATGCTCGGTGATCGGGGTGTCGATGACCCGGCGGGCGCCGAACTCGTCGAGCAGGCCCTGGGTCACCTTGTAGGCGCCCTGATACTCGGCCACCTCCTCGCCCATGACGAAGATGCTGTCGTCGGTGCGCATCTCCTCGGCCATGGCGTCGCGCAGGGCCTCGCGCACGGTGATGGCGATCGTGTCGGTGCCCTCCGGGACATCGGGCTCGGGCGGGACGACGGCCGGCGCCACCTGAATGGGCCGAGACGGCGTCTCGGCGGCGGTCGCCGCCGGCTGCGACGCCGTGTCCGTGGGCAGCGTCGTGACGGTGGCGGTCTCGACCGCACCGGCCTCCTCGCCTTCGGCCAGGATCACGGCGATGGGCGTGTTGACCTTCACGGCGTCGGTGCCTTCGGCCACCAGGATCTTGCCGAGGGTGCCGTCGTCGATGGCCTCGACCTCCATGGTCGCCTTGTCGGTCTCGATCTCGGCGATGACGTCGCCGGTCTGGATGGCGTCGCCCTCCTTCACCAGCCATTTGGCCAGTTTGCCTTCCTCCATGGTGGGAGACAGCGCGGGCATCAGGATTTGGGTCGGCATGGTCTCATTCTCTGGCCTGGTTGCGGGCGGAGTTGGGGCGGGGCCCCGCGAGGGAGCGTCCGGCTCCGCGCGGCATCAATTCTCGATGAGGACGTCGGTGGTCAGCTCCGAGGGATCGGGCTCGGGATCGCTCTGGGAGAACTCGGCCGCCTCGTTGACGATGGCGCGGACCTCCTTGTCGATGTCCTTGAGCGCCTCCTCGCTGAAGTGCCCGGAGGCCACCAGCCGGATGCGCACCCGCTCGATCGGGTCGTTCTCCTGGCGGATCTTCTGCACCTCCTCCTTGGAGCGGTACTTGGCCGGGTCCGACATGGAGTGGCCGCGATAGCGATAGGTCAGCATCTCCAGGATGTAGGGGCCGTTGCCGTCGCGGGCCCATTGCACGGCCTTGTCGCCGGCGGCCTTGACGGCGCGCACGTCCATGCCGTCCACCTGCTCGCCGGGGATGTCGAAGCTGCGGCCGCGCTGGGAGAGGTCCGTGGTCGAGGACGCCCGGTCGATCCGCGTCCCCATGCCGTACTGGTTGTTCTCGATGATGTAGAGCACCGGCAGCTTCCAGAGCTTGGCCATGTTGAAGCTCTCGTAGACCTGGCCCTGGTTGGCGGCGCCGTCGCCGAAATAGGTCAGGCAGACGCGGTCGTTGCCCTTGTACCGGTTGGCGAAGGCAAGGCCCGTGCCGAGCGGCACCGAGGCGCCGACGATGCCATGGCCGCCGTAGAACCCCTCCTCCACCGAGAACATGTGCATGGAGCCACCTTTGCCGCGGGAGAGCCCGCCCCGGCGGCCGGTCAGCTCGGCCATGACGCCCTTGGGGTCCATGCCGCAGGCCAGCATGTGCCCGTGATCGCGGTAGCCGGTGATGACCTGGTCGCCCTCGCCGATGGCCATCTGCATGCCCACGACGACGGCTTCCTGGCCGATATAGAGATGGCAGAAGCCGCCGATGAAGCCCATGCCGTAGAGCTGGCCCGCCTTCTCCTCGAAGCGGCGGATCAACAGCATCTCGCGATAGGCGTGGCGCTCCTCCTCGGGCGTGAAGCCGGCGATGTCCGGTACGGGGTCGTCAGGCTGGTGAGCGGCGAGATTGGCGGCCTCGGACGCGAAGCTGGGACGCGCTCCGGATACACCGCCGCCGACACCATCGTTGGAAACAGTCATGGGGCCTCCCTAGCGCGTTCCTTTTTCAGGACGTTACACCAATTCATCGACGGATGAACGCTTGGCCCAGGCCCGGCGCGATCTCGGGATGGGCATGCCGTTCAGACGAAACCGTCTTTGGTATTACACGACTTCTCGGCGATTTGCCAGATGCGCCGTGTCACGGCCATGCTCATCTAATGCCTTGAAAATAGGCAATATTTCAGTTGATAATTTGCAAAAGTGTCGCGCCGGGCGCGACTTCAGCGCGCGGCGCCGGTGGCCGATTTCGGCTTCACGATCACGATATCGTTGGGATGCGCGAAGTTGAGAATGGCCCGGGCGCGTTCGTCCAGCATGTCTGGGTCCAGATGCTCGGCGCGCAGCAGCGAGACGTCCCGCTCCAGGCGCTGGCGCACGGCCTGCAAGCCGGCCAGCTCGCCTTCGAGCAATTGAATCTGCTTCTCATAGCGCGCGCGGGAGTTGAGCCCGTGATTCCCGACCACGAGGTGGTAGCCGAAATAGGAGATCAGCGCGAGGCAGATCAGCGGTATGACGACGCGAACTCTCATAAGACAAATCGCCGTCGGAGACCCCGGGGCCAATGGCACACCGAACCACTTTAGGCCGCCTCCCCTTAAGCAGTGGTTAGCGCCCGGACGGCAGCACGGACGCGCCGGCATAGGCGGCCGCGCCGCCCAGCTCCTCCTCGATGCGCAGGAGCTGGTTGTACTTGGCGAGCCGCTCCGAGCGCGCCAGCGATCCGGTCTTGATCTGCCCCGCATTGGTGGCGACGGCGAGGTCCGCGATGGTGGCGTCTTCCGTCTCGCCTGAGCGGTGCGAGATGACGGCGGTATAGGCGGCGCGCTGGGCCATCCCGATGGTGTCGAGCGTCTCCGAGAGCGAGCCGATCTGGTTGACCTTGACCAGGATCGAGTTGGCGACACCCCTGGAGATGCCGTCGGCCAGCCGCGTCACATTGGTCACGAAGAGATCGTCGCCGACGAGCTGGCATCTGTCGCCGATGGCGTCGGTCAGCGCCTTCCAGCCGTCCCAGTCGTCCTCGGCCATACCGTCCTCAATCGAGACGATCGGGTAGCGGCCGACGAGATCCGCGTAGTAGGCGACCATTCCGGCGGCATCGAGCGACTTGCCCTCGCCGGCCAGCTCGTAGGTGCCGTCCTTGTAGAACTCGGTGGCGGCTGCATCGAGCGCCAGATAGACGTCCTCGCCGGGCTTGTAGCCGGCCGTCTCGATGGCCGTCATGACGAAGTCGAGAGCCGTGCCGGCGGAGGCGAGATTGGGCGCGAAGCCGCCCTCGTCGCCCACATTGGTGTTGTGGCCGGCCTCGGCCAGCGCCTTTTTCAGGATGTGGAAGATCTCCGCGCCCATGCGCAGCGCCTCGCGGAAGCTCTCCGCCGCCACCGGCATGATCATGAATTCCTGCAGGTCGATGGGATTGTCGGCGTGGGCCCCGCCATTGACGATGTTCATCATCGGCACGGGCAGGACGTGGGCGTCCGTTCCGCCCACATAACGGTAAAGGGCGAGGCCGCTGGCCTGGGCCGCGGCATGGGCGACGGCGAGCGAGACGCCCAGAATGGCGTTGGCGCCGAGGCGCGCCTTGTTGTCGGTGCCGTCGAGGTCGCAGAGCACATGGTCGATGCGCCGCTGGTCCTCCGCATCGAGCCCCTGCAGCGCGTCGAAGACCTCGCCGTTGACCGCCGCCACCGCCTGCTCGACGCCCTTGCCGAGATAGCGTCCACCACCGTCGCGCAGCTCGTGGGCTTCGTGGGCACCGGTGGAGGCACCCGATGGCACCCCTGCCCGGCCCATGGAGCCGTCCTCGAGAACCACGTCGACCTCGACGGTCGGGTTGCCGCGGCTGTCGAGAATCTCGCGGCCGACAATTTCGGTGATTGCGGTCATGGCGTCTGATCTGTCCCGGGATGAGTTGCGGCCGCAGGGGCCGCATGCGATGGTCCGGCCCGTTCTTAGCGGACTGTCCTGGACAGCGAAAGGGTGCAATTGAACCGATGAAGCGCTTGGCGCCGAAGCGCTTTCACGGCGCTTTCCGCATGATAGCCGCCGATGGCTGACGGGCCGGCAGACAATGCGGCCCTGGTGCTGTTTTCCGGCGGTCAGGACTCGACGGTCTGCCTCGCCTGGGCGCTGCAGCGTTACGCTTCGGTCGAGACCGTCGGGTTCGATTATGGCCAGCGCCACACCGTGGAGCTCGCGTGCCGGGAGCGTCTGCGCACCGAGCTTTCAGCCGTCTTTCCGGAATGGGGCGAGCGGCTGGGTCCCGACCATTGCCTTAAGCTGGAGGCGCTCGGCCAGATCAGCGACACCGCGCTGACCCGCGACGCCGAGATCGCGTTCGCCGAGAGCGGCCTGCCGACCACCTTCGTCCCCGGCCGCAACCTGCTGTTCTTCACCTATGCCGCCGCGCTCGGCTACCGGCGCGGCATCACGCGGCTGGTGGGCGGCATGTGCGAGACCGATTACTCGGGCTATCCCGACTGCCGCGCGGCGACGCTGACCGCGCTCAACGACGCCATCCGCCTCGGGACGGACATGGCGTTCGTCATCGAGACCCCGTTGATGCACCTGGACAAGGCCCAGACCTGGGCGCTGGCGGACGACATCGGCGGACCGGCCTTCGTCGACATCGTCCGCGAGCACACCCATAGCTGCTACCTGGGCGAGCGCAGCCGGCGCCACGACTGGGGCTATGGCTGCGGCGCGTGCCCGGCCTGCGAGCTGCGTGCGAAGGGCTATGAGGCTTGGCGGGCGGGGTGACGCGCGGCAGGGACTATCGGTTCACATTTGGCCCCCTCGGCAACACCGTCTGAGGCCTTCGTTTGGCTGCCGTCGCCAATGGATTCCCGCTTTCGCGGGAATGACGGAGAAGGGTCGGCCGCGATGTCGCCGATCTCTCCGGTCCGCAACGTAAATCTCAACAGGCCCTAGAGCCTGTCGCGATCATTCTGATTCGCGTCATTGCTCTAGCTCTTTGTTGAAGCATGTCTTTTTGCCCGAAACCGGGATCCACTTTCGGGAGACATGCTTTAAGCCAGCCCCGCCATATGCCAGGCCAGCGCGAGCGTGGCGCAGAGCGCGAGCGTGCGCAGCACGCCCTGTTTCAAGGCGAGCAGGGCGGCGGCGGCCACGACGGCGAGCGTCACCGCCATCCAGTCGAACCCGCTCTCCGGCAAGGCCCAGTAGCGCAGCGGGCCCGCCCAGCGCTCTTCGATCCCCGGGGTCAGGACGTGTAGCGAGAACCAGATGGAGAGATTGAGGATAACGCCGACCACAGCCGCGGTGATGCCCTGCAGGGCACCGCTGAGACGCGGCATCTGTCCGAGACGCACCACATAGGGCGCGCCCGTGAAGATCCAGAGAAAGCAGGGCACGAACGTCATCCAGAGCGTCACGGCAGCTCCGACGCACCCCATCAGCAGGGAGAGCCCGCCGTCTGCGCGCGCGGCGGCGAGGAAGCCGACGAACTCGGTCACCAGGATCAGCGGGCCGGGCGTGGTCTCGGCCAGACCCAGCCCGTCCAGCATCTCGCCGGGCCGCAGCCAGCCATGGGTCTCGACCGCCGCCTGCCCCATATAGGCCAAGACGGCGTAGGCGCCGCCGAACGTCACCACGGCAAGCTTGGAGAAGAAGACCCCGATCTGGGTCAGGACATGCTGGCTGCCGAGCGCCCCCCAGAGCGCGGCAAGCGGCAACAGCCAGATGGCGAGCCAGACCAGGCAGGTCCTCAGCGTTCGCGACAGGGATATCGTCTCGCGCGGCTGAGGCGCCGACGCCGATGCGCTGCGCCTGGCGAGCACGAGCCCCACGAGACCGGCGCCGATCACGATCAGAGGGAACGGCGCCGCGAAGAAGAAGATCGCCACGAAGGCCGCCGCGGCGATCAGCCAATGTGGGCGTCCGTCGAGGGCGCGCCTGGAGATCTTGATCAGCGCCTCGATGACGATGACCAGGACCGCGGCCTTGACCCCAACGAACACGGCCTCGACGACCGGAACGTTGCCCAGCACCGCATAGGCCATTGCCAGGGCCAGCACGATACAGGCGCCGGGGACGATGAACAGCAGTCCGGCGGCGAGGCCACCGGCGAGACCGTGCAGGCGCCAGCCGCAATAGGTCGCGAGTTGCATGGCCTCCGGGCCTGGCAGCAGCATGCAGAAATTGAGCGCGCTCAGATATTCCTTCTCGCTGAGCCAGCCGCGCTCCTCGACCACCTCGCGGTGCATCAGCGCAATCTGTCCGGCCGGCCCGCCGAAGGACAGGCAGCCGATGCGGGCCCAGACGCGCAGGGCCTCGGCGAAGCCGACGGGCGAGCCGCCCGCCTCCGGCGAGGCGGCCCCACCGGTGGTGCCGGCCGCGGCCTGATCGTGCACGCTCATGACGGCGCTCCCGTCGACCGGTCGAAAGGTGCATTCGGCGCCTTGCAGTGCCACATGCCGAGGACCGGCGCGTCGCCGCCGCCAGACGCCGACCGTTGCTGTTGCGATGCGATGACGAGCACTCCGTGTTTCGCAGGGTGACCGTTCACAGATCCGTCGACCAACCGCTATTGCCCATACCGGCGCTATCAAACAGCCGATGCGCCGCGCATGCAATCCGACAGCCTTGCCTTGACGATTTGCAGGGACGCCTGTACCGCGTACAGCCATTCAAGGTGCGGGATGGCGGCCGCCTGCCGCGATGAGACCCGCCACGCCAATAGCATGTATTCGGTCAAAGAGATCTATTTCACGCTCCAGGGCGAAGGCGCTCAGATGGGCCGGCCGGCGGTCTTCTGCCGCTTCGCCGGCTGCAATCTGTGGAGCGGGCGAGAGGAAGA
>JAKSBI010000817.1 GCA_022361215.1 Hyphomicrobiales bacterium
CGGTTCGAGGTCGAGGCGCAGCGCTCCTTCGGGTTGAGCTTGTCGGCGTTCATGGCCAGGCACATGGAGCAGCCCGGCTCGCGCCACTCGAAGCCGGCGGCGGTGAAGATCTTGTCCAGGCCTTCCGCCTCCGCCTGCTCCTTCACGATGCCGGAGCCCGGCACGATCATGGCGTTGACGCTCTCGCTCACATGCTTGCCGTCGACCACGCGTGCCGCGGCGCGCAGGTCCTCGATGCGGCCATTGGTGCAGGAGCCGATGAAGACCCGGTCGATGGCGATGTCCGTCATCCTGGTGCCGGGCGTCAGGCCCATATAGTCGAGCGCGCGACGCATGTGCCCGCGCTTGCCCTCGTCCGCCACGGAGGCGGGGTCGGGCACGGCGCCGGTGACGGAGACCACGTCCTCCGGGCTGGTGCCCCAGGTGACGATCGGCGGCAGCTCGGCGGCGTTCAGGGCGAGCTCTGCGTCGAAGGCCGCGCCGTCGTCCGAGCGCAGCGTCTTCCAATACCGCATGGCCTGCTCCCAGGCCCCGGCCTTGGGCGCCATGGGCCGACCCTTGAGGTAGTCGAAGGTGGTCTCGTCCGGCGCCACCAGGCCGGCGCGGGCGCCGCCCTCGATGCTCATGTTGCAGACGGTCATGCGGCCCTCCATGGAGAGCGACCGGATGGCGTCGCCGCCATATTCGATGACGTGGCCGGTGCCGCCGGCGGTGCCGATCTCGCCGATGATGGCGAGGATGATGTCCTTGGCGGTGACGCCCTCGGGCAGCGCGCCGTTCACGGTGACGCGCATGTTCTTGGACTTCTTCTGGATCAGCGTCTGGGTGGCCAGCACGTGCTCGACTTCCGACGTCCCGATGCCGTGGGCCAGCGCGCCGAAGGCGCCGTGGGTCGCGGTGTGCGAGTCGCCGCATACGATGGTGGTGCCTGGCAAGGTAAAGCCCTGCTCCGGGCCGATGATGTGCACGATGCCCTGGCGCCGGTCGACCTCGTCGAAATAGGTGATGCCGAACTCGGCGCAGTTCTTGGCCAGCGTCTCGACCTGCAGCAGCGATTCCGGATCGTCGATGCCCTGGCTGCGGTCGGTGGTGGGCACGTTGTGGTCGACCACGGCCAGCGTCTTGTCGGCCGCGCGCACCTTGCGGCCCGCCATGCGCAGGCCCTCGAAGGCCTGCGGGCTCGTGACCTCATGCACCAGATGGCGGTCGATATAGAGCAGGCAGGTGCCGTCGTCCTGCTCGTCCACCACATGGTCGTCCCAGATCTTGTCGTAAAGCGTCCTCGGTGCCGACATGGCTCAGCGTTCCCTGTCTCTTGCCTCCGGCGCAGGGCGTCAGGCGCCCGCGCCGGACAGCACGGTCGTTGGTCTTTCACCAGACATACAGCGAATTGCCGACGATCTCAAAGCCGCGGGCCGGCTTTAGCCCTTGGAGGCGTCGTCCTCCGACTTCGCCTCTTCGGCCGGCGTGTCCGCCTCGCCCTCCGGCTCCTCCTGCGCGGGAACCTCGTCGGCGGTGGCCTCCGCCATCAGCGTCTGTGCCTGGCCGGACCAGTCGTCGCGCTCGATCTGGCCCTTGAGATCGAGGGCCTCGTCCACATTGGCGATGTCCTCGTCCGTCAGGTTGGCGATCTGATCGAAGCGGATCAGGCCGAGGTCGCTGAGCTTGGCCCGCAGCTCCTCGGAGACGCCAGAGATCCGCGTCAGATCGTCGGGCTCGCCCGCAGGCCGCTTGAAGCCCTTGAACCGGGGCGCCGCCTTGGCCTCGGCCTTGGCGCCCTTCTTGGTGCGCGTGTCCTGGCGCTCCGGGATGCGCGCCGACTTGCCGCGCCGGCCGCGCAGGTAATAGAGCTTGGCGCGGCGCAC
>JAKSBI010000442.1 GCA_022361215.1 Hyphomicrobiales bacterium
CTAAGCGCAACCGCTTTAAAGGAGCGCTAACGACTGCGGATCGCCCTCCCCTGCCCGCACGATTCACGTAAAAGGGCATCAAATTTGCGTTCCGGGCAAAAGACAGATGACAGGGCACAACCATTCCGTTACTGTTGGCGGCCTAAAAAGAGAAGAGCGTTCTGGACCGGACCTATCTCTCATTGTCAGGGGTGGAGCTTAGAAACTGGTCCAAGTCTTGGGAGGAAGGCAGTCTCCTGGCGCGCTCGCCCGACATCGGATGTCGAGCCGCTGCCGTTTCTTGGGTGCTTCTTGCGTGTTTTGCGTTTAGCAGGGCGTTCGCATTCAAGGGTTCAGGAGTATAAAAGACTTAGTAGCAAGGTCCGCAACGACCTTGCTTTTTTTTGACCTCCCATCTGCTATTGGGTGCCACGGCTGCTGTCGAACTGCGGCAGAAACGGGATGTCGTTCAGCCCGATGGGCTTGTAGACGAGCAGCACATAGATCAGCACGAAGACGATAGCGGCGATGACCGAGGTCGCCACCAGCTTGGCCCGCAGGCGCGCGCTTACGGGCGCGCTCTCGGCCGTGCCGGGCTCGACGCTGCCAGCCTCCTGCTGCGTGCGCACGCCGATCGGCAGGATCGCGAACAGGATGACCCACCAGCAGATCACGTAGATGGCGACGGCGAGCGCGATGCTCATGGCTACAGGCTCCCGTGTCAGGCTTCCTCAAGCTCGACCAGCGTACCGCAGAAATCCTTCGGGTGCAGGAACAGGACGGGCTTGCCGTGGGCGCCGATCTTCGGCTCGCCGTCGCCGAGGACGCGGGCGCCTTCGGCCGTCAGACGGTCGCGGGCCGACCTGATGTCCTCGACCTCATAGCAGACATGATGAATGCCGCCGGATTGGTTGCGCTCCAGAAACTTGCCGATGGGAGAGTCCTCGCCCAGGGGCTCCAGCAGCTCAATCTTGGTGTTGGGAAGCTCCACGAAGACCGTGGTCACGCCATGGTCGGGCTGCTCCACGGCCGGCGAGACCGTCGCTCCGAGGGCGTTCTTGTAGATGGCGGTTGCCGCCGCGAGATCCGGGACGGCGATAGCCACGTGATTGAGGCGTCCGATCATGGCAGGGACTCCCTGTTCGGTTTCGGATCGAGGCGGTGGGCGCGCCAAGCGCCGCGCGACGGCCGTTAGACCACGGATACCAGGACCGAACAAATGGGCCGTTTGCCCCAGGCCTGGTAGATGGCGGCGCGAACGGACCGACGGACGGCCTCGCCGACCGTCTCGCGGTCCCGGCGCCTCGGGCGCGGGATGCCGGCGAGCGCGCCCGCCACAGCCTGCAGCGCGATCTCCTCCAGCGGCGCGCCGTCCCCATCGGCGTCCGGCATGCCCTTGAGCGCAACCTGCGGCTCTGCGGCGATGTCGCCGCGCCGATCCAGCACCACAGATACGGCAACGGCGCCCACATAGCTCAGCTTGCGGCGCTCCCGCACCGTGTTGTCGTCGGCGGAGACATAGAGGCGCCCATCCTTGTAGAGCCGGCCGCTGGGCACGTCGTCGATGACGTCCGGCACATCGGGTGCCAGCCGGATCATGACGCCGTTGCGGCTGGCCGCCGTGTGCGGGACGCCGCAGGCCCGCGCGAAGACGGCATGCTCGCGCAGATGGCGGGCCTCGCCATGCATGGGGATGACGCTGGCCGGCCTGATCCAGTCATACATCTGCTCGAGCTCGCCGCGGCGGGGATGCCCCGAGACATGCACCAGCGCGTCCGCGTCCGAGACGATCCTGACGCCGATGTCCGAGAGATCGTTCTGGACCGCGGCCACGGCCTTCTCATTGCCCGGGATCGTGCGGGACGAGAAGACCACCGTGTCGCCGGCGGCAAACGATACCCTGGGATGGGCGCTCGCCGCGATACGGGCCAGCGCCGCGCGCGGCTCGCCCTGGCTTCCCGTGCACAGCGCCACCACTTTCTCGCGCGGCAAGTAGCCGTAATCGTCCTCGGTCAGCAGCTCCACATGCTCGGGCAGATGCCCGGTCTCCTGGGCCACCTGCACGATCCGGTGCATGGCGCGTCCGACGATCACGACATGCCGCTCGGCGCGCTCGGCGGCGGCCAGAACCGACCGGAGGCGGGCCACGTTGGAGGCGAAGGTCGTCACCGCCACGCGCTTCTGCGCCTGTGCGACGATTTCCGCCAGCGTTTCCGCCACGTCCGCTTCCGAGGGCGAGATGCCCTCGCGCAGGACATTGGTGGAATCGCAAACGAGGGCATCCACGCCCTCCGCCCCAATGGTCCTGAGGCGGGGCTCATCGGTCGGGACCCCGACGATCGGATGCGGGTCGAGCTTCCAGTCGCCCGTGTGCACGGCCGTGCCCGCCGCGGTTCTTATCACCACGGCGTTCGGCTCTGGGATAGAGTGCGCCATGTTCACCAGCTCGATGTCGAAACGGCCGACCTCGAAGCGCGAACCGAGCTTCACGATCTCCAGAGGGATCTGGCCGTTCAGGCCGTACTCGTTCAGCTTCGCCGTCAGCAGCCCGGCCGTGAACGGCGTCGCATAGACGGGCGCGCGCAGGCGCGACCACAGGTCGATCACGGCACCGAAATGGTCCTCATGGGCGTGGGTCAGAAGAATGCCCGCAAGGTTGTGGCGCTCCTCCTCGATGAAGCGCGTGTCGGGCAGAATGAGGTCGACGCCGGGCTCCTTCTCACCCGGGAAGCTGACGCCCAGGTCGATCATCAGCCATTGGCGCACGTCGCCGCGCCCGAGCCCGTAGAGATAGAGGTTCATGCCGATCTCGCCGACGCCGCCGAGGGGCACGAAGACCAGCTCTTCCCGTTTCGATCGTTGTGCGGCTGCCATGCCCTAATGCCCCGACGCCTGCAGGAAAACGTCGCCCGTGGTGATCCGGGTCTCGTTGCCGCCGGTCTCGATCATGCGCAGCGCGCCCATCGCATCGATGCCGGCATAGGTTCCGAGCCGCTCGTGGTCATTGATGCGCACCCGGATCGCCTCGCCGACCGGCAGAGCCCGTTCCTCCCAGCTCTCACGGATCTGCGCGAAGCCCGCCCCCTCGGCCCAGGTCTCGAGCCGGGTCGCGGTCGCCGTGGCCAGCCGCTGCAACGCCTCCGGCACGGCAAGATCGATCGAATGGGCCGCGAGATCGGTCGCCGGTCTCAGCGCCTCCTCCGGATGGGCGACGAGATTGAGGCCGGTCCCGACGACGATCGTGGCGCCCGGCCTTTCGCTGCCGCCGACGCTCTCGATGAGCACGCCTGCGAGCTTGCGGCCCGACAGGAGAAGGTCGTTCGGCCATTTGAGCTGCAGAGGCTCCCGGCACAGGTCCGAAACGGCGTCGTGCACGGCGAGCCCGGCGACGAAGACCAGCTGCAAGGCCGTGTCCACCGGGCAGGCCGTGCGCAGCAGCAGGCTGGCGTGGAGATTGCCGGCGGGCGAGGCCCAGCCGCGCCCCATGCGGCCGCGCCCGGCGCACTGCTCGGCCGCGCAGATCCAGAGCGGCCCGTGCTCGCCCAGCTCGGCGCGGCGCAGGGCTTCGGCATTCGTCGAGTCGATCGTGTCGAAACAGGCGAGACGATGACCGGTCGGAAGCTGGACGTCCGGCTGTGGCATGGAGATCGGGCCCTGTGGATCGCGACGGCGCGAGGCTAGCGCGGCGTCTCTGTTTCAGCCTCCGGCTCTGGTTCCGGCTCCGGGCTGGGTGCCTCGGCTGGAGGTGCGAGTGGCGGTGCGGGTTTCTCGACGGGTGGCTTGTAGAAGAGCGCCTTGGCTGCCGTATCGGCCGCCGACACGAGCGGCGCCGGATAGGCCACGAAGAACATGATCAGCAGGCCGGAGACGCCCAGAACGGCCTTCAGCGAGGTCGGCATCGGCTCGAAGCGGTCGGACGGCTCGTCGAAATACATGATCTTCACGATGCGCAGATAATAGTAGGCCCCCACCACGCTCGCGAGCACGCCGATGACGGCCAGCGCATAGAGGTCGGCGTGGATGGCGGCCAGGAACACGTAGAACTTCGCGAAGAACCCGGCAAGCGGCGGAATGCCGGCGAGCGAGAACAACAGCATCGCGAGCAGGAAGGCCATCATCGGATTGTTGTTGGAGAGCCCGGCCAGCTCGTCGATCTCCTCCACCATGCTGTCGCTGCGGCGCATCGCCAGGATGCAGGCGAAGACGCCGAGCGTCATGACCAGATAGATGGCCAGATAGATGATGACGCCCTGTGCGCCCTCCTTGCTGCCGGCCGCCAGGCCGACAAGCGCGAAGCCCATATGGCCGATGGAGCTGTAGGCCATCAGCCGCTTGATGTTGCGCTGGCCGATGGCTGCGAAAGCGCCGAGCACCATGGAGGCGATCGAGATGAACACCACGATCTGCTGCCAGTCGTGCAGGACGGCCGGGAACGCCGCCAGCACGACGCGCACGAACAGGGCCATGGCGGCGATCTTCGGCGCCGCGGCGAAAAACGCGGTCACCGGCGTCGGCGCGCCCTCGTAAACGTCGGGCGTCCACATGTGGAAGGGGACGGCCGAGACCTTGAAGGCCAGTCCCGCCATCAGGAACACCAGGCCGAAGACGAGGCCGATCCGGTTCACCGGCTCAGCCCCCTCCGCAGCGACCGCCGTCGCGGCCTCGCCGGCCTGTGTCGTGCCTGACTGCAGGGCGGCTGCGATCTGTGCGAACTCGGTCGTGCCCGTGAAGCCGTAAATGAGTGAGCTGCCGTAGAGCAGCATGCCCGAGGACAAGGCGCCCAGGACGAAGTATTTCAGGCCCGCCTCGCTCGAGCGCACGGAATCGCGGCGAAAGGCGGCGATGACATAGAGCGACAGGCTTTGCAGTTCCAGGCCCAGATAGAGCGTGATCAGGTCGTTGGCCGAGATCATCACCATCATGCCGGTGGTGGCCAGCAGGATGAGGACGGGAAACTCGTAGCGCATGAGATTGGTCTCACGCAGGAAGTCGAACGACATGACGATGACGACCGCCGAGCCCAGCAACGTCAGGGCTTTCATGAAACGGGCGAAGTCGTCGACGATGAACGTGCCGTTGAAGGCCAGCTTCGGATCGCCGCTCTCGCGGAAGATCAACAGGGTCGCCAGCACGAGCAATGCGACGGAGAGCCAGCTGACGCTCTCGGCCGAGCGCTCGCCGCGGAACACGCCCACCATCAGCAGGGCAAGAGCCCCGACCACCATGACGATCTCGGGCAGCACCGGCGCGTAGGCTTGAAGCGGCGAGACCGTCGGATCCATGTCGTCCCCCTCCCCCCTATCTGGACAGCGCAAACCGCGCCTGCTCGGCCGCAGCCAGCGCGGCTTCGTAGTTCGCGATCAGGTTCTGCACCGACACCGCCATCACATCGAGCAGCGGCGCCGGATAGAAGCCGAACAGGATGGTCAGCACCACCAGCGGGACCATGAACGCCGTCTCCCGGGCGCTCATGTCGGTGATGGCCTTAAGGTTTGGCTTCTCCAGCTCGCCGAAGATCACCCGCCGATAGAGCCAGAGCGCATAGGCCGCCGACAGGATCACGCCCGTGGTGGCCAGGACCGCCACCCAGGTGTTGATACGGAAGGCGCCGACCAGGGTCAGGAACTCGCCGACGAAGCCGCTGGTGCCCGGCAGGCCGACATTCGCCAGGGTGAACACCATGAAGCAGGCCGCATAGATCGGCATGCGATGCACCAGGCCGCCATAGGCCGCGATCTCGCGGGTGTGCATGCGATCGTAGATCACGCCGACGCAGAGGAAGAGCGCGGCGGAGACGATGCCGTGGCTCAGCATCTGAAAGATGCCGCCTTCGAGGCCCTGGGTGGTGAAGGTGAAGAGGCCCATGGTCACGAAGCCCATATGGGCGACGGAGGAATAGGCGATCAGCTTCTTCACGTCCTCCTGGGCGAGCGCCACCAGGGAGGTATAGATGATGGCTACGATGGAGAGCACGAAGATGAGCGTGGCGAACTGCTCGGACGCCAGCGGGAACATCGGGATCGAGAAGCGCAGGAAGCCATAGCCGCCCATCTTCAAGAGGATGCCGGCGAGGATCACCGAGCCGGCGGTCGGGGCCTCCACATGGGCGTCTGGCAGCCAGGTATGGACCGGCCACATGGGCATCTTGACCGCGAAGGACGCCAGGAAAGCGAACCAGAGCCAGGTCTGCATCTCGGCCGGGAACTTGTAGGCCAGCAGCGTCTCGATATTGGTGGTGCCCGCCTCCCAGTACATGGCCATGATGGCCAGCAGCATGAGCACCGAGCCGAGCAGCGTGTAGAGGAAGAACTTGAAGCTGGCATAGACCCGGCGGGCGCCGCCCCAGACGCCGATGATCAGGAACATGGGGATCAGGCCGCCCTCGAAAAAGAGGTAGAAGACCACCAGATCGAGCGCGCAGAAGACGCCGATCATCAGGGTCTCCAGAACCAGGAACGCGATCATGTATTCGCGCACGCGGTCGGTGATCGACTCCCAACTCGCCAGGATGCAGATCGGCATCAGGAAGGTGGTCAGGCTGACGAACGGCATCGAGATGCCGTCGAGCCCCATACGGTAGCTGATGGCGCCGCCGAGCCATTCGTGGCTCTCGACGAACTGGAACTCCGAGGTGGTCGGGTCGAAGTCCACCCATATCAGCAGCGAGACGACGAAGGTGATCATCGTCGTCCAGAGGGCGACGTAGCGCGCGTTGCGGACCGCCACCTCGTCGTCGCTGCGGATGAGGAAGATGAAGAGCGCCCCCATCAG
>JAKSBI010000183.1 GCA_022361215.1 Hyphomicrobiales bacterium
GCCTCCAGCACCCGGGCGGCGAGGGTGTCGGGCGTATCGTCGGCCCGCACCGGCACCGCGGCCTGCGCGACGATCGGGCCGGCATCCATCTCGGTGCGCACGAAGTGGACGGTGCAGCCGGCGATGCGGACGCCGGCCGCGATGGCCCGCTGATGGGTGTCGAGACCCTTGAAGGCGGGCAGCAGCGAGGGGTGGATGTTGAGCTGGCGGTCGCGCCAGCGCTCGACGAACCAGCCGGTGAGGAGGCGCATGAAGCCCGCGTTGCAGACGATCTCCACCTGCGCCGCGCGCAGCGCGCCGTCGAGCTCGGTCTCGAAGGCCTCGCGGGTTGCGAAGGCCTTGTGGTCGACAGTCTGCGTGGCGATGCCCGCGGCCTCGGCGTGCGCGAGGCCCGGCGCGCCCGGGCGGTTGGAGACGACCAGCACGATCTCGGCCGGGTAGTCGGGCGCGCGGCAGGCCGCGATCAGGGCTTGCATGTTGCTGCCCCGGCCGGAGATCAGCACGCCGACGCGTTTGCGCGGACCCGTCATTCGAAGGCCAAGGTGCCGGAATAGCGCACGGCGCCGCTGTCGGCTCTGGGACCCAGCCTGCCGATGGCGACAGGTGTCTCGCCGGCGTCCGCAAGGGCCGCAGAGACGGCGTCGGCCTCGGGCTCGGACACCGCCGCCACCATGCCGATGCCGCAGTTGAAGGTCCTGAGCATCTCGGGCGTCGCCACGCCGCCGGCAGAGGCGATCCAGGCGAAGACCGGCGGCACCGCAAGCCGGTCGAGCGCGATCTCGGCGGCAAGCGCCTCCGGCAGAACCCGCGGCAGGTTTTCGGTCAGGCCGCCGCCGGTGATGTGCGCCAGGGCCTTGATGGCGCCCGTTCGGCGCAGGGCGTCGAGGATCGGCTTGACGTAGATGCGCGTCGGCTCGAGCAGCGCGGCGCCGAGGCTTCGCCCTGCGTCAAATGGCGCGGGTGCCTGCCAGTCGAGCCCGGCATCGCCGACCAGCCGCCGGACCAGGGAGAAGCCGTTCGAATGCACGCCGGAGGACCGCAGGCCGATCAGCACGTCGCCGGCCGCGAGATCGTCCCGCGGCAGCAGGGTGCCGCGCTCGGCAGCGCCGACGGCAAAGCCGGCCAGGTCGTAGTCCCCGGCGCCGTACATGCCCGGCATCTCCGCCGTCTCGCCCCCGATCAGCGCCGCGCCCGCCATCCGGCAGCCCTCGGCAATGCCGGCGACCACACGCTCGGCAACCTCCGGATCGAGCGTGCCGCAGGCGAAATAATCGAGAAAAAACAGGGGCTCGGCGCCTTGGACGACCAGATCGTTCACGCACATGGCGACGAGATCGATGCCCACCGTATCGTGACAGCCCGTCTCGATCGCCAGTTTGAGCTTGGTGCCGACCCCGTCATTGGCCGCCACCAGGATGGGGTCGGAGAAGCCCGCCGCCTTCAGGTCGAAGAGGCCGCCGAAACCGCCGATGGCGGCGTCCGCACCCGGCCGGGCGGTGGCCGCCGCCAGCGGCGCCAGCGCCCGCACCAGCGCGTCGCCGGCCTCGATATCGACACCAGCGTCGCTGTAGGTCAGTCCGGCGGCTTTGGACATCGGGCTTTTCTTGGCCATCGAAGTCTGCTGAATTTGCGTGTGATTTGGCCTATCAATCGGATCAAGCACTGTGCCGTCAAGCGATTGGGCGCCTGTTCCCCCGATTTTTCAGAGGCTGGTGCCAGGCGGCGACAGAAGGCAGCGATGATGGATTTCGCCGACAAGCAGCTCGAATGCGCCGGACGCAAGGGCTGGCGCGGCCTGTCCCGGCCGGTTCTGGTCCTGGGCGCCGCATTGGCCGTCACGACCGTGACGCCGGCCGCCGCGCAGGCGCCGGGCGTCTACGTCGTGGCCAAGCTGGCCGCGGACGCCAAGGCCAAGGATGCGGTGGCCGCCAAGCGGCAGGCGATGCAGGAGGCGCGCCGGCAGGCCATGCAGAGGCTGCTGAAGCGCATCACGCCCTACAGCGCCTATGCGCGCCTGCCCAAGATCGAGTCGGCGCTGATCCAGGATCTGCTCGAAGGCTTCTCGGTGCGCCGCGAGCGCAACTCGGCCACGCGCTATCTGGCGACGCTCGATTTCACGTTCCGCCCGAGGGCCGTGCAGCAGCTTCTCACCGGCTACGGCATCCCGTTCACGGACCGGCAGGCCCCGACTATACGGGTGCTGCCGGTCTATCTCTCCGGCGGCAAGATCCAGACCGGCCGCGCCGATGTCTGGCGCAGGAGCTGGCTGGGGCTGGATCTCTCTCACGCGCTGACGCCGGTGAACCTGGCGCAGCCCTCGCCGTCGCTGACGCCGGAGGCGATCAAGACCGTGCTCTCCGGCGACACCCAGGCCTACGAGACCTTGCGCGGCAAGTACAAGTCGCTGACGCTCGTCCTGGCCGTCGCCCATGTGGACGATAGGGACGGGCGTCTGGTCACGCAGCTTTTCGGGTTCGACCAGACCGGCTCGATCAGCCTGTTGCGCCGCGACCGCGTGCCCGACGGCGACCTCAAAGGCGCTGCCACGCGCGCGGCCGAGATTGCGCTGCGCATCTTCGAGAGCCGCTGGAAGGTGACGAAGGCCGCTGTGGATGGCGCGGGCGACGGCGAGGGGGTGCTGACGGTCGAGATGACCGTGGCCTTTGCCGGGCTGCAGCAGTGGCAGGAGATCCGAGGGCGGCTCGCCCGCGTTCCGGGGGTGCAGGCACTCGAGGTCCTGTCGCTTTCGGCGCGCTCGGCCAATGTGGCCTTTCAGTTCTCGGGCGGCGCCGACCGTCTGGGGCAGCAGCTCTCCTCCCAGAATCTGGTGCTGCAGAACGCCGGCAGCCGATGGATCCTCAGGAGCAGATAGGACGGTATTGTCTTGGACCTGTCGCATAAAAGGCGCCTAATCGGGCCGATCCCATGAACATCCCCAATCTCGTCACCGTCGGCCGCATCTTCCTGGTCCCGCTCGTGGTCTGGCTGATCATCTCCGGCAACATGCAGCTCGCGGTGATCACCTTCGTCATCGCCGGGCTGTCGGATGCGCTCGACGGCTATCTCGCCAAACGCTTCAACTGGCAGACCGTGCTCGGCGCCTATCTGGACCCCGTGGCGGACAAGGCGTTGCTGGTCAGCATCTACGTGGTGCTCGGCATTCACGGGCACCTGCCGGTCTGGCTGGTGATCGCGGTGGTCAGCCGCGACGTCATCATCATCGGCGCCATTCTGCTCTCCTGGATCGTCGGGCGTCCGGTCAACGTGCATCCGCTTTACATCAGCAAGGCCAACACGGCGGGACAGATCTTCCTCGCCGCGCTGGTCATGGCGGATCTCGGGTTCTCCCTTGGGCTGGGCATGCTGACCGCAATCGTCGTCTGGGTGACCGGCGCGCTCACCGTGCTCTCCGCCGGCGCCTATCTGATCTCCTGGCTCCGGCACATGGCGTCCTACGAAGCGGATCCGGCCCCGGTCGAGCGGTCGGTCTTCGACAAGGCAAGCGTCACGCCGCCCGCCCGCAAGGAGCCGGTTCACGGCTCATGACGTCGTAGTAATGCGCAGATAGTTTCGCCGGATCGGCGTGCGGAGGGTTGCAAATTTGCTAAAGAGCGCCTTCTATCGTGGCCTGCGCCCGAGCGAACCTTTGTCCAGATCTGAACAGTACGCGTAATGAGTGAACAGCTCGTCTTGGACTTGCCGCATCGGCCGGCGCTGGAGGCCGACGATTTTCTGGTCAGTGCATGCAACGCCGCCGCGGTCCGGCTGATCGACGCCTGGCCCGACTGGCCGGGCGGCGTGCAGGTGCTGTGCGGGCCCGCCGGGTGCGGCAAGAGCCATCTGGCGAATGTCTGGCGCCTGAAGTCCGGCGCGACGCGGCTTGCGCCGGAGAGCCTGGGGCGGCGGAGCCCCGGCGTGCTGCCTGCGGTCGAGGCGTTCGCGATCGAGGACCTGGACAGGGTGGCGATCGACGAGCACGCCATGTTCCATCTGCTCAATTCCCTGCGCGAGGAGGGCGTCTCGGCGCTGCTCACGGCGCGCACGCCGCCGGCAAGCTGGCAGGTGCATTTGCCGGATCTCGTCTCGCGGCTCAGATCGATCCCGGTCGTGACAATCGGCGCGCCGGACGACGATCTGCTGCAGGCGGTGCTGCTCAAGCAGTTCACCGACCGCCAGCTCAACCCGGAGCCGCATGTGATCGCGTTCCTGGTGACGCGCATGGAGCGCTCCATGGAGGCCGTGCGCCATCTGGTCGCCGCCCTGGACCGTGCCGCCCTGGCGGCGGGCCGCAAGATCACCCGCCCCATGGCCGCCGAGGTGCTGCAGCAGCTCGCGGCCGCGAGCGGCTCCGACGCGGTCTGACCTGCGGCTGAGATCGGGTCGACGCTCTGCCGTCCAGGGTATTGAGATCGCACGGCTTTTCATTTACGCCGTCTGAGCGGTACGATTGATTGTGACAGTCGGGCGCGTCATATCGGTGTTGTGTGGTCGCGCTGTTCTTTAAGCCCCCCGGGCCGCTCCACGGAGCCAGCGCCCGCGCCCGGGAACGGATGGAGAGAAAGTTTCAACGAAGTTGGCGTACAATAAAATCGAGGCGGATATGACCCTTCCCGAGACAGTTGAGACGGCTGCTGAAGACATGCGGCCAAGGGCCCATGGACCGGATCGCTTTTTCAATCGCGAGCTGTCCTGGCTGCAGTTCAACAAGCGGGTGCTGGAAGAGGCCGACAACACCAATCACCCGCTTCTGGAACGGCTGCGGTTCCTCTCCATCTCGGCCACCAATCTCGACGAGTTCTACATGGTCCGCGTGGCCGGGCTGCGCGGCCAGGTCGTCGCGGGCATCGAGTCGCCCAGCCAGGACGGCCTGACGCCGGCGGAGCAGCTCGACGAGATCAGCGCCTTCGTCGCCGAGCTCTCGGCCCACCAGCAGGAGCAGTGGGTCGCGCTGAAGACGGAGATGGCGAAGGCCGGCATCCATGTCATCGAGGCGAGCGATCTGAGCGACGAGGAGCGCGACTGGCTGGAGGAGCACTTTCTCGGCCACATCTTTCCCGTCCTGACCCCGATCGCCGTCGATCCGGCGCATCCCTTTCCCTTCATTCCCAATCTCGGCTTCGCGCTCGGGCTGGAGCTCTACAGGGAGGACGATACCGCGCGGACCATGCACGCGCTGATGCCGATCCCGACGCAGCTCGACCGCTTCATTCGCCTGCCGCGGCGTCAAAGCAAGGCGGGGGGCGAGCATCCGATCCGGTTCATTCGGCTGGAATCGGTGGTGGCGCTGTTCGTGTCGCGGCTGTTTCCCGGCTATGCCGTGCAGAGCCAGGGCGCGTTCCGCGTCCTGCGTGACAGCGACATCGAGATCCAGGAGGAGGCGGAGGACCTGGCGCGCCTGTTCGAGTCGGCGCTGAGGCGGCGCCGTCGCGGCTCCGTCATCCGACTGGAGATCGAGGCCTCGACGCCGGCCCGGCTGCAGCGCTTCGTCAAGCAGGAGCTGGAGGTCGCGAGCCACGAGGTCTTCGTGCAGAAGGGGCTGATCGCCCTCAACGACACGGCCCAGCTCATCGTGCCGGACCGGCCGGACCTGAAGTTCGAGCCCTTCAACGCCCGCTTCCCGGAGCGCATCCGGGACAGCGGCGGGGACTGCTTTGCGGCGATCCGGCAGAAGGACATCGTGGTGCATCACCCCTACGAGTCGTTCGACGTGGTGCTGCAGTTCCTGAAGCAGGCCGCGGCCGACCCGGGCGTGGTGGCGATCAAATGGACGCTCTACCGCACCAGCAAGGAGTCGCCGATCATCCAGGCGCTGAAGGAGGCGGCGGAGGCCGGCAAGTCCGTGACCGCCGTCGTCGAGCTCAAGGCGCGCTTCGACGAGGAGGCCAACATCCGCTGGGCGCGCGATCTGGAGAGCGCGGGCGTGCATGTCGTGTTCGGGTTCCTGGAGCTGAAGACCCACGCCAAGCTCAGCCAGATCGTGCGGCGCGAAGGCGGCGAGCTGACCACCTACTGCCACATCGGCACGGGCAACTATCACCCGGTGACGGCCAAGATCTACACGGACCTGTCCTATTTCACCGCCGATCCGGCGATCGCGCGGGATGCGACCCGGATCTTCAACTTCGTGACGGGCTATGCCGAGCCGGCCGATCTCGAGCTGATGGCGGCCTCGCCTCATGGGCTGCGGGCGCGCATCGTCGATCACATCCGCGAGGAGATGTATCACGCCAAGTCCGGGCGGCCCGCGGCGATCTGGATGAAGATGAACTCGCTGGTCGACCCGGAGGTGATCGACACCCTGTACGAGGCGAGCGCGGCCGGCGTTCAGATCGACCTGGTGGTGCGCGGCATCTGCTGTCTCAGGCCCGGCCTGCCGGGGCTCTCGGAGAACATCCGCGTGAAGAGCATCGTCGGCCGCTTCCTGGAGCATTCGCGGATCTACTGCTTCGGCGGCGGGCATGGCTTGCCGCACCGCGACGCCGTTGTCTACATCAGCTCGGCGGATATGATGCCGCGCAATCTCGACCGCCGCGTCGAAGCCATGACGCCGATCATCAATCCGACGGTTCACGAACAGATCCTGGATCAGATCATGGTGGCGAACCTGCAGGACAATCAGCAAAGCTGGCGTGTGCTTTCGGACGGCAAGTCCGAGCGCGTCGCGTTGGAGGACGGCGAGGAGCCCTTCAGCGCGCAGGAGTACTTCATGACGAATCCGAGCTTGTCGGGCCGAGGCGAATCGTTGGAGGAACATTTCCCCAACCGCTTCACGCGCCGTGATCGAGAGACCTGAGAAGGCGTGACCAGCATCACCAAGGCACACGGGCGCCTCGGCGCCACGATTCCGGTAGCCGTGATCGATATCGGCTCGAACTCGGTGCGTCTTGTGATCTACGAGGGCGCCAGGCGGAGCCCCACGCCGTTGTTCAACGAAAAGGTGCTGTGCGGCCTTGGGCGGGAGCTGGCGACGACCGGCCGTCTGGCGGACGACAGCGTCGAGCGGGCGCTGCTGGCGTTGCGTCGGTTCCGCGCCATCGCCGGCCAGATCGGGGCGCAGTCTCTGCATGTCGTGGCCACGGCAGCGGCGCGCGAGGCCGAGAACGGGGCCGACTTCATCTGCCGGGCCGAGGAGATCTGCGGCACCAAGATTGCGGTGCTGTCGGGCAAGCGCGAGGCGAAGCTGGCGGCCGCGGGCGTGATGGCGGGCTTCGACGAGGTCGACGGCTTGGCCGCCGACCTCGGCGGCGGCAGCCTGGAGATCATCGACATCAAGGGCCGCGAGCTGTTGGGAGGCGTCACCCTGCCGCTTGGCGGGCTGCGCCTGATCGACGTCTCGGGCGGCGATTTTCGGAAGGCCGCGGCCTTCGCCGACGACCAGTTCGCCGGCGTGGACTGGCTGGAGCAAGGCAGGGACCGGCCGTTCTACGCCGTGGGCGGCACCTGGCGCGCCTTCGCCCGGCTGCACATGGCGCAGACGCAGTATCCGCTGCGCGTCATGCACGGCTATCGCATGAGCACCGAGGAGGCGCTGAAGTTCGCCCATCTGCTCGACCATCTTTCGCCGAGCTCGCTCGAAGGCATCGAGGACGTTTCCAAGGCCCGGCGCGAGACCGTGCCTTTCGGGGCGCTGGTCATGGAACGGCTGTTGCGCCGCGTGGACCCGTCCGAGGTGATCGTGTCGGCGTTCGGCGTGCGGGAAGGCTTGGTCTATCGCCTGCTCCCCGAGGACGAGAAGGCCCGCGACCCGCTGCTCGCCGCCTGCGCGGACCTGGCGGCGCAGCAGTCCCGCTCGCCCGAGCACGCCCAGGAGCTCTGCGACTGGACCGATGCGCTCTTCCAGCCTCCGGGCCCGGAGGAGACGCCCGAGCGGCGGCGTCTGCGCCATGCGGGCTGCCTGCTCTCCGATATCGGATGGCGCGCCCATCCCGACTATCGCGGCAAGCAGAGCCTCAACATGATCGCCCATGCCGCCTTCTCGGGCATCGACCATCCCGGCCGCGCCTTTCTGGCGCTGACCGTCTACTATCGGCACGAGGGCCTGGTCGACGACGACGTCCATCCCAGGCTGCGGGAGCTGGTCGACGACGACATGCTGAAGCATGCGCGGATCCTGGGCGCCGCGCTCAGGACCGCGCATATGATCTCGGCGGCAATGCCGGGCGTCATCGAGCACACGCCGGTCTTCCACGAGCGCAAGAAGCTGGTGCTGCGCCTTCCGGACACCTTCCAGGCGCTGGACGGCGAGCGGCTGGAACGGCGCTTTGCCGCGCTGGCCAAGGAGCTCGGCAGCGAGCCGGAGGTCCGCACGGGCGGCGCGATCGAGAAGATCGCCGTCTAGGCCGAATACTCACTCATAGTATTGAGATCAGAGTGATAGTTAGGCGTGAATCCGCGAGCCCGTCGGAACTCGGGCCGATGGGAAGAGATGTCAATTCCTAGAGGATTCCACTATGGTGATGGCACCAGTTTCATAGGTCGTAACTCGGATTTTGCACATGGTCGCAATGGAGGAGATCGAAGCCATCATCGGCGATGTTGTTCGTGGGCGCCTGAAAGGTGTGAAGATCGTTTCTGTTCACGTGGACAGAGATACTGATTCGGGTGGAGATGAGATTCTGAATGTAACCATCGTGTTTGAATCTCAGAATGATGTTCTCGATGCATCGAAGATTTCCAGCATGGTGAGATACGTGCGCCCTAAGCTGGATGAGATAGGTGAGCCGAGCTTTCCTCTAATATCATTCATTTCCAAAGAAGACGCAGAGCAGTTTGGAATTGAAGCCTCGTGATTTTATCGATTTATCGCGCAATATGCTTGTTTCTGAGGGTGGCAAGCCTTCTCAAGTAGTGCTGAGGCGTTCTGTTAGCACAGCCTACTATGCAATGTTTCATGCGCTTGCCGCGAATGGCGCTAACCTGCTTGTTGGTGGAATTGGGGCTTCCAGAAATGATGAAGCGTGGAGGCAGGTATACCGCGCTCTCGAACACGGAGCCGCGAAGAATGCCTGTAACGATAAGACGAGGCTTGCTAGCTTCCCTCAGGGCATACAAGATTTTGGAAATATGTTTGTCGCTATGCAGGAAAAGCGGCACAAAGCAGACTACGACCCAATGGCACGATTTTCCAAGTCTACCGTCCAACAGGATATAAATGCGGTCGATCAGGCTGTTAGAGATCTTAACTCAGAATCAAAGAGAGATAGGCGGGCTTTTGCTGCGTATGTTCTCTTTAAGTTTCGAAAATAAAAACAAATTCCAATCTCATTGTTTTATTCGCAATTTCTGTATGGGAATATAGATGCCCTATCTTTGTTTGTTCTAGGGCGACAGCCCTGCTTGATTGCTGTGCAGTTTCTCTGGGTCTTTATTGAAGTATGTTTTTTTTCAAAGCCGGTGCCCACTTTCGGGAGACGTGCTTTAGGCGTCGGTCGGCTTGTGGGCCATGGTGTCGTCGAGGGTCAGAGCGCGCGTCTCCCGCTTCCGCTTGCGCCCCGAGGCGGGGCCGCCTCGGTCCTGCGGTGACTGGCCTGCGCTGCTGTGCGGCACCGTGACGATGGACTGGCCCTGGACCGCCAGCGCCAGCTTGCCGGCCTTGACCGCGAGGGCCTCCTCGCCGAACAGCTCGCGGCGCCAGCCTTTGAGGGCCTGCACGTCGGCGTTGGAGTCGCGGGCGATCTTCTCCAGATCGTCGGCCGTCGCGATCAGCTTCGGCGCCACGCGGTTGCGGGCGGCCGCCGCCTTCAGCAGCACGCGCAGCAGGTCCATCACCGCGCTGGCCTCGGGCGAGAGCGGCTCGCCGCGCTTGATGCGCGGCAGGGATTGGGTGTCGCGCTCAAGGCCCTGTTCCACCGCCTGGAGCACGGCCTTGCCGCGGGCGGAGCGGGCGAAGCCGCCATGCACGCTGCGGAGCGCCGACAGCTCCTCGGCCGTGCGTGGCGCCTGGTTGGCGATGTCGTAGATGGCGTCGTCCTTGAGGACGCGCCGCCGCGGCACGTTCTGGGCCTGGGACTCGCGCTCGCGCCAGCCCGCAAGCTCCATCATGACGGCCAGGGCCTTCGGCGACTTGACGCGCATCTTCAGTCGCTTCCAGGCCTCTTCCGGGTGCGTGTCGTAGGTGGCGGGATCGGTCAGGACGGCCATCTCCTCGTCCAGCCAGCGCGCGCGGCCCGACTGCTCGAGCTGATCGCGCAGCTTGGGGAACAAGTCCCTGAGATAGGTCACGTCGCCGATGGCGTAGCTGAGCTGCTTGTCCGTCAGGGGACGCCGGGCCCAGTCCGTGAACCGGGAGGTCTTGTCCAGGTCCTTCTTCAGCAGCCGCTTGACCAGCATGACGTAGCTGACCGCATCCCCGAAGCCGCAGACCATCGCCGCCACCTGCGTGTCGAACACCGGGTGCGGAATGATGTTGGCCTGGTGGTAGACGATCTCGATATCCTGGCGCGCCGCGTGAAAGACCTTGACCACCTCCTCGTCGGCCATCAGGTCGAAGAAGGGGGCGAGGTCCAGACCCTCCGCGAGCGCGTCGACGATGATCTCCTCCTGGCCGCCCGCCATCTGAATCAGGCAGAGCACCGGCCAGAAGGTGGTCTCGCGCATGAACTCGGTATCGACGGCGACGAACGGCGCTTCTCCCAGGCGCGCGCAGGCTTCGGCAAGGGTCTCTGTTGTGGTTACGAGCTGCATGAGTCGGGGGTATAGCGCAGCCGGCTGACTTTGTCGTGACTCTGAGCCGCATCATCACCAACTGTTTGACGGCCGTGTTCCGGCGCGGCGGACGCGGGACGGCGCGTCAGGGTCCCGCTCTTGAGCGCCTGGCGCACCAGCACGGGCGAGGTGCGCATCAGGGCATGGAAGCGCGCCCGCATCGGCCGCGGCACGGCCGGCCGCTGCACGATGCGCAGCAGCGCCGCGACGATCAGGACGGCATGGACCGCGCTGGTGTAGACGAAGAAGGCCGGCGGCCCGAACCGCTCGATGACGATGGAGGCGACGAGCGGCCCGCAGCTCGCGCCGATGGCGTAGAAGAAGATCAGGCCGGCGGCCAGCAGCACATATTGGCCGGGCTCGGCATGGTCGTTGGCCTGTGCCACGGAGAGCGAGTAGAGCGGCAGCGCGAAGGCCCCGAAGAGAAAGGCGCCGGTGTAGATGAGCCACGGCGCGTCGCGGCCGGCGCCGCTCAGCAGCAGTCCCGCCGCCGCGGCGCCTGCCGTCGTTGCCAAGATGACCCAGCGCCGGTCGAAGCGGTCCGAGAGATAGCCGAGCGGAAGCTGCAGGGCCGCGCCGCCGACGATGCTGGCGCTGACGAAGAGCGCGACGCCGGCGATGCCGAGCCCCATCAGCTCGCCATAGAGCGGGCCGATCAGGCGGAAGGCGCTGTTGGTCAGCCCCAGCGCCAGGCATCCCGTGCAGGCCAGCGGCGAGATGCGCCAGACCTGGCCCAGGTCGAACGTGAAGGCTTCCGGCAGCTTCGGGCTGGACCGGTCGGAAAGCGACACGGGCACCAGGGAGATCGAGAACAGGATCGCCGTGAGCGCAAAGAGCTCGAAGCCGCCGGCGCCGAACACCGGCAGCAGGAACTGCGTGCCGGCGACCGCGGTGAGGTCCACAAAGCGATAGATGCTGAAGACGCGCCCGCGGTCCGCGTTCTCGGAGCTGGCGTTCAGCCAGCTCTCCATCACCGTGAAGAGGCCGGCGAAGCAGAAGCCGGTGGTGAACCGCACCACCAGCCAGACCAGCGGCTCGATCCAGAGCAGCAGCGACAGCGTCCCCGCCGCCGCCACGGCCGCCAGCGCCGCGAACACGCGGATGTGGCCGACCTTGCGAATGAGGCGCGGCGTTGTCAGGCAGGAGGCGGCGAAGCCCGCGAAATAGCCGGCGCCGATCAGGCCGATCATGGTCGGCTCGAAGCCCTCCTGGCTGGCCCTGAGCGTGATCAGCGTGCCCTGGATGCCGTTGCCGGCGAGCAGGATCCCGGCGGCCAGGAAGAACGGGATCAGGTTGCTGAGGGAGGACATGGGCGCACGCGCGGCGGCAATGGCTTCGACGGGCGAGCGTTACGCCTCCCGGGCCGGTTTGTCCCGTGCTGGAATGTCATGTCTGTCCTGCGATTTTCACATGGCTTGCCACCGTCCCCGCGCGCCGAGTCGTGCCTTGACAAAGCGCACCGCCCGTGCGCTTGTCCCGCGCGTCACGTCACATCGGATCAGACGGGTTGGGGCCGTTCATGCACGCCTATCGCACGCACACCTGCGCGGAGTTGAGAGCCGAGACTGTCGGCGAGACCGTACGCGTCTCCGGCTGGGTGCACCGGGTCCGCGATCATGGCGGCCTGCTGTTCATCGATCTGCGCGATCATTACGGCCTGACCCAATGCGTGGCCGATCCGGATTCGCCCGCCTTCGCGCTGGTGGAGACGCTGCGCGCCGAGTGGGTGATCCGCGTCGAGGGCGATGTCAAGAAGCGCACCGACGACACCATCAACCCGAACCTGCCCACGGGCGAGGTCGAGGTCTTCGTGCGCGATCTGGAGGTGCTGTCGGAGGCGAGCGAGCTGCCGCTGCCGGTCTTCGGCGAGCCCGACTACCCGGAGGAGACGCGGCTCACCTACCGTTTCCTCGATTTGCGGCGCGAGACCCTGCACGCCAACATCGTCAAGCGCTCCGAGATCATCGCCTCGATCCGGCGGCGCATGCGCGATGGGGGCTTCTTCGAGTTCCAGACGCCGATCCTGACCGCCTCGAGCCCCGAGGGCGCGCGCGACTTCCTGGTGCCGTCCCGTATGCATCCGGGCAAGTTCTATGCGCTGCCCCAGGCGCCGCAGCAGTTCAAGCAGCTGGTGATGATCGCCGGCTTCGACCGCTACTTCCAGATCGCACCCTGCTTTCGCGACGAGGACGCCCGCGCCGACCGCTCGCCCGGCGAGTTCTACCAGCTCGACATCGAGATGAGCTTCGTGACCCAGGACGACGTCTTCGACGCCGTCGAGCCGGTGCTGCGCGGGCTGTTCGAGGAGTTCGGCGGCGGTAAGGCGGTCACCGCCGGCTTCCCGCGTATCCCCTATTGGCGGGCCATGCGTCTCTACGGCTCCGACAAGCCGGATCTGCGCAACCCCATCGAGATGAGCGACGCCAGCCATCATTTCCGCGGCTCCGGCTTCAAGATCTTTGCGAGCCAGCTCGAGAAGCATAGCCAAGGCCGGGAGTGGACGGAGAACGCCGAGGTCTGGGCCATCCCCGCCAAGGGCGGCGGCAGCCGCGCCTTCTGCGACCGCATGAACAGCTGGGCGCAGGACCAGGGCCAGCCGGGCCTCGGCTATATCTTCTTCCGGGACGGGGAGGGCGCCGGACCCATCGCCAAGAACCTCGGCCCCGACATCACCAACCGCCTGCGCCAGGAGCTGGACCTGCACGACGGCGACGCGGTCTTCTTCGTCTGCGGCATTCCGAAGACCTTCGTCGCCTTTGCCGGCCAGGCCCGCGACCGCGTCGGCCAGGAGCTGCGCCTGCTCGACGAGGATCGCTTCGCGTTCTGCTGGATCGTCGACTTTCCCATGTTCGAGTGGGACGAGGACGAGAAGAAGGTGGACTTCTCCCACAACCCGTTCTCGATGCCTCAGGGCGGGCTGGAGGCGCTGGAGAGCATGGACCCGCTGGACGTGCTCGGCTACCAGTACGACATCGTCTGCAACGGCGTTGAGCTTTCCTCCGGTGCCATCCGGAACCACAAGCCGGAGATCATGTACAAGGCCTTCGAGATCGCCGGCTACGGGCCGGAGGTGGTCGAGGAGAAGTTCGGCGGCATGCTGCGCGCCCTGCAATACGGCGCGCCGCCCCATGGCGGCATCGCGCCGGGCATCGACCGCATCGTCATGCTGCTCTGCGGCACCGAGAACATCCGCGAGGTGACCATGTTCCCCATGAACCAGCAGGCCGAGGACCTGCTCATGGGCGCGCCCGGCGAGGTCTCTGCCAAGCAGCTCAGAGAGCTGCACATTCGGCTCAATCTTCCGAAGACCTGAAGATCATTCACGAAAAGCGCGACTCGCGGCCCCGGCAAATGTAACACTGGGCCGGAGGACGTCATCGGTCTGCCCACGAGGCCGTGCATCGTGGCGGCGGCCGAACCAGGGAGGGATCCGTCATGCCGAACGAAATGTCGGACGATCTGAAGAGCGGCGCTCTGCAGTATCACCAGTTCCCGCAGCCCGGGAAGCTGGAGATCCAGGCGACGAAGCCGCTCGGCAATCAGCGCGACCTGGCGCTGGCCTATTCCCCGGGCGTGGCGGCGGCCTGCACGGCGATCGCCGAGGATCCGTCGCAGGCCGCGAACCTGACCTCGCGCGGCAACCTCGTCGCCGTGGTCAGCAACGGCACGGCGGTGCTGGGTCTCGGCGCCATCGGCCCGCTGGCCTCCAAGCCGGTCATGGAAGGCAAGGCGGTGCTCTTCAAGAAGTTCGCCGGCATCGACGTCTTCGACATCGAGGTCGACACCACCGATGTCGACCGCTTCTGCGACGTGGTGGCGGCGCTGGA
>JAKSBI010000571.1 GCA_022361215.1 Hyphomicrobiales bacterium
CAGCTCTCGACCTCGATCATCTTCGGCCTCGGCTTCGCCACGCTTCTGACCCTGGTGCTGACGCCGACCTTGCTGGCCATGCCGACCGTCTATGGGCAGATCTGGCGGCGCTGGCGCCGCAGGAGGAAGGCTGGCCAGGAGACCCCGCCGACGCAAAGCCCCGCGCCGCACACCGGTCCGGCCGCCCTGCCCGACGCGGCGGAGTGACGGCTCTCAGGCCGCCTTGGAAAGCTTGCTGCTGAGCTCCCGCTCATAGGCGAAGACCGCGGGCGTGCCGCCCGTGTGCAGCACCATCAGCGCCTGCTCGGGCTCCGCCTGCCGGGCCCGCTGCAGAAAGGCGGCCATGGTCTTCGCGGTGTAGACCGGATCGAGCATCAGAGCCTCGGTCCGGGCCGCCAGGCTGGTGGCGTCGAGGGAGGCCTGGTTCAGGCGGCCATAGCCCGGAGCCAGCATGGCATCGGTCAGGTGAATGTCGCTGTCGCGCACCGGCGACTCCCTGTCGAGCAGCGCGGCGATCTCATCGCAGCGGCTCGCGATGCGCGGACGCTGAAGCGCCGCGGACCGGCGCACGCAGACGCCCGTGACGCGGATGTCCGCGTTCAGGGCGCGCAGGCCGAAGAGCAGCCCCGCATGGGTGTGACCGCTGCCCGACGCCACCACGATCTCGTCCAGATCGAGGCCGATGTCCGCGCACTGCGCGACGATCTCGCCGGCGGCGTCCACATAGCCCAGCGCACCGAGCGGCGGATGGCCGGGCGCCAGGGGAATCACATAGGGCGTGCGCCCCGCGGCGCGCAGCCCGTCGGCGATGTCGCGAAGCTGCCGGTCGGCGCCCGCCTCATCCTCCCCATCCGGATAGGAATGCAACGTCGCGCCGAGCAGCCGGTCCAGCAGGACATTGCCCGAGTTCCTATAGGCCGCATCCGCCTTCGCCACCCGCTCCTCGAGCTGAATATGGCAGTCCATGCCGAGCTTGCGCGCGGCGGCGGCCGTGAGCCGCACGAAGTTGGACTGGACGGCCCCGGTGATCAGCACCGTGTCGGCCCCCTGGGCCATGGCGGCCCCCAGATAGAACTCGAGCTGGCGCACCTTGTTCCCGCCGAAGGCGAGGCCGGTGCAGTCGTCGCGTTTGACGTAGAGCCTTCCGCCCCCCACATGGGCGCTCAGATTCGCCATCGGCTCGATGGGGGTCGGCAGATGGGCCAGATCGACCCTTGGGAAGCGTGTCAGGTTCATGGTCCCCGTCCCTTGCGTCCGGCTTTGGCTTGCGTCGACGGTGACATAGGCGGCGCGGCTGCGAGAGGCCAATGCCGAGTCCGGGACCAACTATTCCAAACTTGCATAGTTTTGAAATCATCGATAATTTTCAAGCGTTTCAACCTTGCGATCGCACCCAGATTCAAACGCTCTGACATGGACCTTCGCTGGCTTGAGGATTTCGTCTGCCTGGCCCGCACCAACAGCTTTTCGCGGGCCGCCGAGCAGAGGTTCGTCACGCAGTCGGCCTTCAGCCGCCGCATCAAGGCGCTGGAGAGCTGGCTCGGCGTGCGGCTGGTCGACCGCAGCGGCTATCCAACCCGGCTGACAGAGGCGGGCGTCGAGTTTCTGGCCGTGGCGGAGCAGGTGGCCCGGCAGGTGCACGAGGTTCGCGACCATCTCGGCCAGCGCTACGGCAAGGATGTCAAGACGCTCAGCTTCGCCGCCCCGCACACCGTGTCGCTCTCCTATCTGCCGGGCTTCGTGAAACGGCTGGAGACCCGTGTCGGGCCGGTCAACACGCGGGTCCTGTCGGACAATGTGCACAACTGCGTTCAGGCGCTCATCGACGGGAGCTGCGACTTCCTGCTGGGCTTCTCGCGGCCCGATCTGCCGCTCTGGATCGATCCCGGCCACTTCGCCTACCAGGCGATCGGCACCGAGCGCCTGGTCCCGGTCTCGGCGCCGAGGACCGGCGGCGGCCCCGCCTTCGCCCTCCCCGGCCGCGCCGGCGCGCCGGTCGACTGCCTCTCCTATCAGGCGGATTCCTTCCTGGGCCGCGCGGTCGACGGCGTGCTGTCGCGCCGGACGGCGCATCTCAGAGTCCGCCACGCCAACTCCTTCGCCGACGCCCTGCGCGCCATGGCGCTGGCCGGGCTGGGCCTGGCCTGGCTGCCCGAGAGCCTGATCGCATCGCACCTGAAGGCCGGAGAGCTGGTCCGCGCCGGCGGGCCGGAATGGGAGCCGGAGCTGGAGCTCAGGCTCTACAAGGCGAACGACAACTCCCGTCACGAGGTGATGAAGGTGTGGCGCGCGGTCGAGGACGACGCTCCAGCCTCGGATCAAGGCCGGGCCTGATCCCGCTCCTCGGGCTTGTCCGGCGTTTCGCTCGGCCCGCGTTCGACGGCGCCGTTCTGGGCCGTGGCATGCGCCTTTACCGCCTGCTCCCGCTTCTTGTAGGTCCAGAAGCTGACCGGGATGAAGACGAGATAGAGCAGCGTGCCCACGGTCAGCGTCGTGAA
>JAKSBI010000681.1 GCA_022361215.1 Hyphomicrobiales bacterium
CCCGTGAACCGTGGCGCCCGACGACAGGGCCACGCGCAGGAGCCCGGCGTGATACTCGGCCGGGTGCAGCGTGCCGATGTCCGGGCGGACGATGCCGCCGCTATAGGCGTCGCTGCCGATCTCGGTGTGCTGGTCCGCCTTCGGCACCGCATAGGCGCCGATGTCCAGATGGGTGTTGAGAAGGTCCACCTCGCGGGCCTGCGCCTCGTAATGGGCCGGGCGCATGGCCGCCGTGAAGCGCCCGCGGAGCGCGAAGTCGCAGTCGATCTTCTCGGCTTCCAGGAAGCGCCAGAGATCCTCGCGCGCTTCCTGTCCTTCCAGATAGAGCGCCTTGGTGCGCGCGAGGCCGAAGACGTCGACGCCTCTGGAGAAGCTGAAGCGCAGGTTGCCGCTGACGATGCCGCCGTTGCGCGACGAGGCGCCTTCGCCCGGGCGCATGAGGTCGAAGACCTGCACGGTGCGCCCGGCGCGCGCCAGCGTCAGCGCCGCGCTCAGGCCGGTGTAGCCGGCGCCGACCACGACGGCGTCCGCGCTTGGCGCGACCGGGGTCGGCTCGATGGCGGGGGGCGGGGCGGCCTCCCACCAGTAGGGGTCGAAATTCGGTGCTGAGGTCACGACGATGCTCTCCCGGATGGCGCCTGAGCATAGCAGCGAGATGCCCTATAGAGGCAAACCCCAAATTCATCTATGTCCATAGGTCCGTGCGTGAAGACGTCGGCCGAGACCGGCCAAAGCGAGAGATTTGACCCATGCCAGACGATGCCATGCCGACCTTTCTGGGCGTCCCCCAGGGGGACCTGGAGGGGACGCTGAGCGCCGATGTCGCGATCATCGGCGCGCCGCATGCGACGCCCTACGTGCCGGGGCGGCGCAGCCACGCGGCCGACGGGCCGGCCGCCATGCGTGCCGCCATGGGGCGCTTCGAGGGCTGGCACGATCATTACGATTTCGACTTCGGCGGTCCGGTGCATGCGGGGGCGGTGGTGGATTGCGGCGACCTGCCCGGCGACCCGGCGGACCCGGAGGGCAACCGCGCCACCATCACAGGTGCGGTGCGCAAGGTCCTGGAGGCCGGCGCCGTGCCGGTGGTGCTGGGCGGCGACGACGCGGTGCCGATCCCGGTGCTGGCGGCCTATGAGGGCCGCGGGCCGCTCTGGGTCGTGCAGGTCGACGCCCATATCGACTGGCGGCAGGAGCGGGACGGGGTCACGCTCGGCTGGAGCAGCACCATGCGCCGGGCGTCCGAGATGGGCTGGGTCGAGGGCATCGTGCAGGTGGGCATGCGCGGCCCCGGCAGCGCGCGACCCGAGGACGTGCGGGACGCGGAAGCCTGGGGCGCCAGGCTGATCACCGCGCGCCAGGTGCACGCCACCGGCGTCGACCCGGTGGCGGCGCTGGTACCGGCGGACGCCAGTTGCATCATCACCGTCGATTGCGACGGGCTCGATCCCTCCGTGATGCCCGCAGTGATGGCGCCGGCGCCCGGCGGGCTCGACTACTGGCAGGTGGTGGACCTGATCGGCGTGCTCGGGCGCCGCTGCCGGATCGCCGGGTTCGATCTGGTCGAGCTGGCGCCGCAGCGCGACGTCAACGGCCTCGGCGCCCGCACGGCCGCCCGCATCGTCTGCAACGCGCTCGCCTGCCTCAGACCCTAGCCCGTTTAACCATCGGTCCAGGGTCGCCTGGCGGCGCTTTGCCGCGAGCGGCTGGAGCCTTTCTCTTGCCGCGCAGGCGTTCCGCCGAAGTCTCGAACGATCATGGATTGGGGGTGGCCGCCGGCAGCGCTTCCGAACCCTTCGAGGGTGAGCCACCGCGACCGGGCCCGCTCTCGGCGCGCGACCCGATCGGCCGTTGAGCCTCGGGTCTCGTCCAGAGCGGACGCGCCGCGGTTCGCCGAAGCGCCATGACCTCCGCCGTCTCAAATCCGGGCGATTGCGCGGGAACGCATCAGCCGAATGGCGAGCCGCCGGCGGCCACCGTCTCGGACGCTAACCGATTCGCCCATTGCGACGAAGTCGCAGCGGGCGCGGTCAACAGGATGGGGCGCTCCGGTGGATGTATCGCCGCCCTGTCGGCCTTGTCGGATGGGCGCAAGGTTGGCCATAGTCACGGCCCCATGACCCGCAAGCGACGACGGACATCGAGACGCCGCCCCCGCCCGCGCAATCCCTTTGCGCGGGCGCTTGGTCGCGGCGCCTTCCGGCAGCGGCGCAAGCCCTCCGCCAAGATCTATCGCCGGCGCCGGAAGCACCCGGAAGACGACGATTGAAAAAGGCGCCTAAACAGCAGCTTGCATCGGTTTTCTCGGATTATGCCTCAGATTCGTTCGCGGCTTCGGTGACGAGCTGGCTGATCTGGTGCGCGAGCTCGACCGCGACGGCGAGCGGCATGAAGAGCCTGTCGACGATCACGGTCTCGCTGCCGTCCTCGCCCGATTCGCCATAGGCGGGCCGCTCCACGCCCAGAGCGATGTGCACCAGGCCGCCGGCGCGGGAGACGCCGATCGGGACGGTGACGAGCTTGTCCGGGACGCCGTGCGGGTCGAGAAGCTGCTTTTTTGGCGGTTTTCTGCGGGGCATCGGGGGATTCTCCATGTCCTCTGGTCGCCGGGACTCGGCCGCCGGCGCGGGGGCCCCGTTATTGCCGCGAAAACGTTCATTCACATGTCATTAAGGCGTTCCGACTAGCTTTTGTGGCTCGGCGGCTGAGGGTTCCGGATGGCTGGCAGTAACAAGCGGCTGGAAGACCGGAAGGCGTGTTTCGTGCACGCGTTCGCGTCCGACGTGGATGAGACCCTCGATATCAAATGCATCATCCGCGATATCAGCGCGACGGGGTGCAGGATCATATCCAGCCAGATCCACGAGCTCCCCGATGAGATCCATCTGACGCCCGAGGACTTCGACCGGCCGTTGCGCGGGAAGATCGTCTGGCGGCGGCGGAAGGCGGCCGGCGTGATGCTGTGCAGCAGCGTGTCCGAGCACGATGAAGTGCAGCAGAGAATCGACGCGATCTTCGCGGATTGCAACGCCGACTTCGATGACTTCGTCGACGACGAAGATGACGATGAGGACGACGAGATCCTGCTGCTCTCGCTCGTGGAGAAACCGCCGACCTTCAGCGAGCGTCTGAAGCGGTTCATTCCCCGCCGCCGCCGTTAGGCAAAGCGGGCGGTCCGCCGTTTCGCAGTACTCTGCTGTCGCAGATTCCGGGCGACGGCGCCCGATACTCTATATTTTATCGAAGATCATTGTACTGAAGGTTGTGAATCGAAGAACCGATTTCAATAAATCTTGAATTCTGACCTCAAAATCTTGATATTAACGAGCCCTTTACGATTCGGGTGGATGCTAGATGCTGGCCGTTTGCACGCCGTTGGATGGCGGCAGGTCGCGCTGTGTCCGACGCCGATAGATCGGCGAATAGCGCGAGGGCCAATTCTGTCGGGGGGATCGGGTGGCAGAAGACCACAATTTCGAGTCCACGCTGAAGCTTGCGGCGCGCGCGCTCGACTGCGCCAACGAATACCGCACGCCGCCGACGCCGCGCAACTTCGAGCTGCTCTACACCTATGTCGTCGGCCTCAAGGACGAGCTGAACGCGGCGATCGCCGAGACCGTGGCCGAGAAGGGCCGCATCAGCGCGGCCGATGCCGAGGTGCTGCACAGGCTGCACCTGTCCGAGGACAAGCTGGCGGACAAGATCGAGGATGTGGGCCGGCGCATGAGCGGCGAGATCGGCGACGTTCTGCAGGTGCTGAAATCCGCCCTGCAGGCCACCGACGACTATGGCGGCTCGCTCGATCGCGGCGGCCGGCGGCTGCAGCGGGTCGCGCACGCGCCCGCCGTCGAGGCCGTTCTGGCCGACCTCAAGGACGCCACCGAGGAGATCTCTCAGCACAATCGCGGGCTGCGCGACAACCTCTCGCATTCGCAGCTCCAGATCGACGAGCTGAAGCACTGCCTCGAGCTGGCGCGATCCGAGTCGTCCGTCGATCCGCTCACGAACCTGGCCAACCGGCGCCGCTTCGACCGTGTGCTGGAAGACGCCATCGTGGACGCCGACGCCACGGGCCAGCCGCTCTGCCTGCTCCTGATCGACATCGATCACTTCAAGAAGTTCAACGATACGTTCGGCCACCAGACCGGCGACGCGGTCTTGCGGATCGTGGCCCAGACCATCCGCACCAATGTCAAGGGCCAGGACCTGGCGGCCCGCTACGGCGGCGAGGAGTTCGCCGTCATCCTCCCGAATACGAGGCTCGCAGAGGCCACCCTCGTGGCGGAGAAGATCCGCCATGCCGTCAGCTCCAAGCAGCTCGTTCGCAAGTCGAGCGGGAAAAGCCTGGGCCGGCTCACGGTGTCGATCGGCGTGTCGGCCTACAGAGTGTCGGAGACGCCCTACGCCCTGATCCACCGGGCCGACACCTATCTCTACTCGGCCAAGCGCGGCGGGCGCGACCAGGTGATGTGCGAGCCGACCGCAAGCTCAAGCCG
>JAKSBI010000086.1 GCA_022361215.1 Hyphomicrobiales bacterium
CGCCTGAGCTGGTCGTAGGACGCGGCCAGGCCGATCCAGGCGTCGGTGTCGTTGGGGTTCTGCTCCACGGCCTCGCGGAACAGCTTCTCCGCCAGCCCGTAATCCTGATTGGCGAAATGCTTCTGCGCCTTGGTCAGGGCCTCGCCCGAAGGCTGGATGCGGGAGACCGGCGCCGTGCCGCCCGTCAGAGCGGCTCTCAAGCCACCCTTGCGCTCGGCCTGACAGGCGCCAAGCGCGACACCCAAGACGAGAACCGGCCAGACCCGGAAATCCATATCACCCCAACCCCGCGTGTACGTCGACCCCTTGTTCTACCTTCGATTGCCGGACCGGACACCCTTTACCGACAGTTAGGCTGAACAGAGTCTTAACCCCGGCGAAGGTTCGGGAAAGATGAGCGTCATTCGGGCCTAGAGCATGTCGCGATCATTCTGAGTCGCGGCATTGCTATAGTTCTTTGTTGAAGCATGTCTTTTGTCCCGAAACCGGCATCCACTTTCGGGAGACATGCTTTAGAAACTCGCGCCGAACTTCACGACAACCGGAAGCATGATGACGATGAGAATGCTCGGGAACACGAACATGATCAGCGGGACGGTGATCTTGGCCGGCAGGGCGTGGGCCTTTTCCTCGGCGCGCGACATGCGCTTGTCCCGCATCTCGTCGCTGTAGACCCGCAAGGCATCGGAAAGGCTGGTGCCGAGCTCGTCGGACTGCTGCAGCAGGGAGCCGAGATTGTAGGCGTCCTCGATCCCGATACGGTCGGCCAGGTTGTTGAACGCCTCGATCAGGGGCCGGCCGGCGCGCAGCTCCAGGCTGGCCATGTGCAGGTTGACGCCCAGGAACGGATAGGTCTGCGCCAGCTCCGTGCTGACGCGCTGCAGCGCCGCCTCCATGGCGATGCCCGCCTCCGCGCACACCACCAGAAGGTCCAGGAAGTCCGGAAAGCCGTTGCGGCACTGCTGCTGCAGCATCTTCTTGCGCCGCGAGACCACGATGCTCGGCAGGAACAGGCCGAGGGCGCTGGAACCGGCAAGCAGGCCCAGCCATTGGGTGGTCTCCAGCTCCAGCGGCCAGATGCCGTTGACGATGAAGAGCAGCGCCGGCAGCAGCACCGCCAGGACGATGCGGATGAAGAAGTACCAGGCGACCGCCGAGGGCTTGAAGAAGCCGGCCTGGGTCAGGTCCTTGCGCATGCTCGACACCGACTTCTTGTCGGCGGGCACGAAGTTGGAGGCCACGGAGGACAGCAGGCGGCTGGTCCCGGCGAGCTTGTGCTGCGCGGGGTTGCGGCGCCGGCCCTGTACGTCGCCCGAGACCCCGCCGGGAAAAAGCGCGCGCCGGCGGATCTCCTCCCGGCTGCGCAGCGTGCTCGCGACGCCGTAGGTGACCGCGGAGACGAGCAGAAAGATGGCCGCGCAGACGAACAGGACGATCTCCGACTGGTTCGCGCTCATGAACTTGGCCAGTGATGCCTCCACGGTCTCCCTCCGGTCGCTCGCCCCACTACATCTTGAAGTTGCACATCCGGTGCATGATGACGTTGCCGATCAGCATGAAGAGCCCCGTGCCGGCCAGGACCTGGAAGACGATCGGCTCGTGCCAGACGTCGCCGTAGTAGTTCGGCGAGATCACATAGAGGCCCCCGAAGATCAGGAACGGCAGGGCGCTCAAGAACAGGGCCGAGAAGCGGCCTTCCGCCGACAGCGCCTTCACCCGGCGGCGCAGCTTGAAGCGGGCCCGGACCACGCTCGACAGGTTGCTCAGGATCTCGCTGAGATTGCCACCGGTCTTGGACTGGATGGAGATGGCCACGACGACCAGGGTGAGATCGTCGAGACCGACGCGCTGGCTCATATTGTTCATGGCCGTCTCGAGATCGAGGCCGTAGGTCATCTCGTCCGCGGTCAGGCCGAACTCGCTGCCGATGGGGTCCTGCTGCTCGCGTCCGACCATGGCGATGGCCACGGGCAGCGGGTGGCCGGCGCGCAGGCTCCGCACCATAATGTCGATGGCGTCGGGGAGCTGCCCCTCGAACTTCTTGCGCCGGCGCTGGCGCAGGAACCGGAGGGCGAAGAGCGGCATGAGCACGCCGGCGAAGACCGCGCCCCCGGCCGCGAGCAGCAGGCTGCCATGGACAGAGAGCGTGATCGCGAACCCGAGCAGCGCCGCCAGGCCCATCAGCATCAGCAGCTTCCAGATGCCGACGCCGATGCCCGACTGCATGACGAGGCGGTTGAACCAGACCGCCGGCAGCACATAGGCGCCCTCGGCGGAGAGGCTGCGGCGCCGCCGCAGCTCCAGCAGCACGTCGTGGGAGTCCGCCGCGGTCTGCAGCAGCTTGAGCCGGGCGTTCACCTGCCTCAGATAGGTCGCGCGCCGGGCAATGGAAAGATACAGCACCTCGACGCCCAGGAAGACGGCGATCCCAACCATCAGATAGATCGTGAGCTCGTATCCTTCGGTCGGCACGACGGACCTCACAGCGGCTTGTTGGGATCGAAATAGGTTTCGGGGAACACGATGCCGGCGGTCTTCAGCTCCTTGGCGAATTTCGGGCGCACGCCGGTGGCCCTGAACTCGCCGATAATGCTGCCGTCGTCCTCGGTGCCGGTGCGCACGAAGGCGTAGATCTCCTGCATCTGCAGGATGTCGCCTTCCATGCCGGTGATCTCGGTGACGCTGGTCAGGCGGCGCTTGCCGTCGCTGAGGCGGCTGAGCTGCACGAGGATGTGCACGGCGGACGCGATCTGCGCGCGCACGCTGGTCTCGCTCATATTCAGGCCGGCCATGCCGACCATGTTCTCGAGCCGGGCGATGGCGTCGCGCGGGTTGTTGGCGTGAATGGTGGCCATGGAGCCCTCATGGCCGGTGTTCATGGCTTGCAGCATGTCGAAGGCCTCCTCGCCGCGAACCTCACCGAGGATGACGCGGTCGGGGCGCATGCGCAGCGCGTTCTTCACCAGCTCGCGCTGGCGGATCTCGCCCTTGCCCTCGATGTTGGGCGGCCGCGTCTCCAGGCGCCCCACATGAGGCTGCTGAAGCTGCAGCTCGGCCGCATCCTCGATGGTGACCAGGCGCTCCTTGTGCGAGATGTGGGTCGAGAGCGCGTTCAGCATGGTGGTCTTGCCGCTGCCCGTGCCGCCCGAGACGATCACCGACTGGCGCGCCTTCACGGCGGCGCCGAGGACCTCGGCGATGGGCTCGCGCAGGCTGCCGATCTCCACCAGCTTGTCCATGGAGAAGGGCTTCTTGGAGAACTTGCGGATCGAGATCAGCGGCCCGTCCACGGCCAGCGGGCGGATCACCGCGTTGACGCGGGAGCCGTCGGCCAGGCGGGCGTCGACCATGGGCTGGGACTCGTCCACGCGGCGGCCGACGCCGGCGACGATCTTGTTCAGAATGCGCAGCAGATGCGGCTCGTCCTTGAACCGGACCGGCGTCACCTCGAGCTGGCCGAAGCGCTCCACATAGACCTGCTCATGGGTGTTGATGAGAATATCGCTGACGGTGGGGTCGGCGAGCAGCGGCTCGATCGGCCCGAGGCCGGTCATCTCGTCCAGCAGCTCGTTGGTGAAGCTGTCGAGCTCCTGCGCATTCAGCGGCAGCCGCTCCGAAAGCACATATTCCGAGACCAGCTCGGAGACCTGCTTCCTGAGCTCCTCGACGGGCGCCTTGTCGAGCGCCGAGAGATTGAACTCGTCGATCAGGCGGCGATGCAGCCGGACCTTGGCGTCGAGAAAGCGCTGGTCGGTCAGCTGCGATTCCGAGGGCCGGGCCGCGCCCTCCGCCGCGTCCTTCGCGCCGGCTTCGGCGGCGGACGGGGCGGCGCCGTTGGCCTCGCCGGCGCCGTCCGCACCCGCTGCCGCCGGCGCGTCGGCGCTTGCGGCGGAGGCTCCTTGGGCGTCCTGCTGCTCCGGCGCCTCGTCGGCGCCGGGCTTGCGCTTCAGCAGAGAGAAGCGGCCCAGCCCGGCCGCGTCGCGCGCGGTCTCGGCCAGATCGGGGATGATCCGCGAGGCGCCTGCGCCGTTGGACGCGTCGGACCCTTTGGCCTTGTCCGACCTGCGTGCTGAGAACCGACTTGGCATCCCGTTAACCACCCAGAGTCTCCCCGCAGATACCCCTGATCGACCTTGGATCCGGCCGACGGTTCCGGACCCGAAACCGGAGCCTAGCGCGCAGGCGCAAATATTCGCCGAATCCGGGGCGCGGGTTTTTAGGGACAATTCATTCAAATTTTAGGGACCGCCGCCGGGATGCCGGACAGCCGCCCCGGCGGGCGGCACGGGGTTAAATTTGCATTGATTCCACTGGCGAAACCATGTGACTTCGCTGACGGGCCGCCTCGCGCCGGCTGGCCGAAACCGAGACCGAGAGGGGAACGCCGACATGGGAGAATATGTCGCCACCATCGAATGGCAGCGCTACGACGCCACCTTCACCGACAACCGCTACAGCCGGGCGCATATGTGGGCCTTCGACGGCGGCCAGCGCATCCCGGCCTCGGCCTCGCCCCATGTGGTCCCCGCCCCCTACTCGGACGCCAACGCCGTCGACCCGGAAGAGGCCTTCGTGGCGGCGATCTCCTCCTGTCACATGCTGACCTTCCTGCATATCGCCGCGCAGCAGGACTACACGGTCGACAGCTATTTCGACGAGGCCGTCGGCGTCATGGAGAAGAACGACGAGGGCCGGCTGGCGGTGACCCGCGTCACGCTCCGGCCGCGCATCGCCTTCGCCGGCGAGCGCCAGCCCGACCGGGCGCAGCTCGACGCCCTGCACCACGACGCGCACAAGGCCTGCTTCATCGCCAACTCGGTGCGCACCGAGATCCACGTGGAGAACAGCGACCCCTGAGCGAATGGCTTGGGGCCCCTATCACGCGTAAAGCCCGGCCTGCGCCGGTAGGACGGCAATCAGGGGGTGCGGCGCGCGTACGGTCAGCCCGCAAACGCCTTCGCGTGCCCGAAGCGGCTGCGGTAGTCGCTCGGCGAGACGTGCAGCCGGCGCAGAAAGGCCCGGCGCATGCGCTCCTCGTTGCCGAAGCCGCAGCGCCCGGCGATCTGCTTGATCGGCGCCGAGGACTGCTCCAGCGCCTGCCGGGCCGCCTCCAGGCGCATGGCCTCGACGGTCTTCGCAGGGGTCTGGCCGATCTTCCTGGTGTAGTGGCGCGCGAAGGTACGCGCGCCCATCCCGGCCCGCTCCGCCAGGCGCTCGACGCGCAGATCGGCGCCGATGTTCTCGCGCATCCAGCTGTGCAGCACCTTGAAGTCATCGTCGTGGTCGGCCGACTGCAGTGCCAGCAGCGCGCTGTATTGCGACTGGCCGCCGGGGCGCCGGCCGAAGACGACCAGGCGGCGCGCCACGTCGGTGGCGAGCGCCGGATTGAAATCGTCCTCCACCAGGGAGAGCGTCAAGTCGATGCCGGCGGTGACGCCTGCCGAGGTCCAGACGTCGCCGTCGCGAATGAAGATCGGGTCCGCCTCGACGCGGATGCCCGGATAGTCCTCGGCGAGCTCGCCGCACCAGCGCCAGTGCGTGGTGGCGCGCCGCCCCTCCAGGAGCCCGGCCGCGGCCAGCAGGAAGGCCCCGGTGCAGATGGCGCAGACCCGCCGGGCCTCGAGCGCGCGCGCCTCGATCCAGTCGATGAGCGCCCGGTCCCGCGCCGCTTGGAAGACGCCGTAGCCGCCGGTGAGCACCAGCGTGTCGATCGGGTCCGGGGCCTGCCCAAGCGCATCGGTCTGGACCGAGAGGCCCGAGCGGGTTCGAACCAGACCGCCCTCGGTCGAGACGGTCCGGGTCATATAGGGCCGGACGCCGGTGGCCTCCTCCACGATGTCCGAGGCCGTGGTGAACACCTGCAGCGACCCGGCAAAGTCCAGGAGAGTGGCGTCCGGATAGATGGCAAAGACAACGGTCCGCTGCGCGTCGGCCATGGCGGAGGGCTCCCAATCGGTTTGGCAGAAAATGCCGGTCGAATGACATTTCTGTCAAGCCCGGCACCTGCTATCCAGAGCCGCAGTATCGGACAAGCCGCCCTCGCGGCGCATCGAGAGACACGAGAGCCATGACCGACCAGCCCTTCCGCGCCGGGTTCCTGCTGTTCCCCAAGCTCACTCAGCTCGACATGACCGGGCCCTACGAGGTGCTGGCGCGGCTGCCCGGGGCGCAGGTCCACCTGATCTGGAAGACGCGCGAGCCCGTGCCCTCGGATCACGGCATGGCCATCGTGCCGACCGCCACATTCGACGCCTGCCCGGCGCTCGACCTGATCTGCGTGCCGGGCGGGCCGGGCGTCGGGCCGCTGATGAGCGACGGCGCGGTGCTGGCGTTCCTGCGCCGCGCGGCCGAAGAAGCGCGCTATGTGACCTCTGTCTGTACGGGCTCGCTGGCGCTGGGCGCGGCCGGGCTGCTCAGGGGCCGCAAGGCCGCCTGCCACTGGATGTCGCGCCCGCTGCTCAGCTCCTTCGGGGCGGAGCCCACGGACGAGCGGGTGGTCTGGGACGGCACGCTGGTCACCGGCGGCGGCGTCACGGCGGGCATCGACTTCGCATTGCAGATCGCGGCCGAGGTGGCGGGCGCCGACACGGCGCGGGCCATCCAGCTCGGCATCGAGTACGACCCCGCCCCGCCCTTCGACGCCGGCTCGCCCGAGCGCGCCGGCCCGGCCCTGGTCGAGGCCATCACCCGGCGGGCTGCAACGCGGCAGCGCGAGCGCGCGGACCAGGTGGCCGAGGCCGCCGCGGCGCTGAGGGCAGCGGAATGAGCGCCCCCTCCGCCGGGCCGAGGATCCCGCTCTGGGCGGTGATCGCCATGGGCGGCGGCATCATCGGCATCAGCCTGGGCATCCGCCACACCTTCGGCCTGTTCCTGACGCCGATCAGCCAGGATCTCGGCCTTGGCCGCGAGGCCTTCGCGCTGGCCATGGGGCTGCAGAACATCGTCTGGGGCCTCTCGGCGCCCTTCTTCGGCGCCATCGCCGACAAATACGGCGCCGGGCGCGTCGTCGTGGTCGGCGCGGTGCTCTACTTTGCCGGGCTCTGGCTCACGGCATCCGCGGGCAGCGAGCAGGACCTGGTGCTCGCCGGCCTGATCATCGGCCTCGGCGTCAGCGCCAGCGGCTTCACGGCCGTGCTCGGCGCCATCGGCCGGGCCGCCCCGGCCGAGCGCCGGCAGACCGCCCTGGCGCTGGCCAGCATGGCCGGATCGATCGGCCAGTTCGTGGCGCTGCCCTACGCGCAGGTGCTGATCGAAGGCTTCGGCTGGGTCACGGCCATGGCGGCCATCGCCATCACGGCCGGGATCATGGTGCCGCTGGCCTGGGGCGTGGCCGGCGCGCCGGCCGCAAAGGCGGACGCGCGCGCGCAGACATTGGCGCAAGCCCTACGCGAGGCCATGGCCAATCCGAGCTTCCTGCTGCTCACCGCCGGCTTCTTCGTCTGCGGCTTTCACGTGGTGTTCGTCGGCACCCACCTGCCCGCCTTCCTGGCGGACCAGGGCTTCGAGCCGTGGCTCGGCGCGCTCTGCCTGGGCGTCATCGGCTTCGTCAACATCATCGGCACCTATGTCTTCGGCCGGGCCGGCCAGTTCCGGGAAAAGCGGCTGGTGCTGAGCTGGATCTACCTGGCGCGCGCCGTTGTCTTCGCCCTGATCCTGGTGGTGCCGCTCAACGTGCCGACGGTGCTGATGTTCGCCACGGCCATTGGCTTCCTCTGGCTCGGCACCGTGCCGCTGACCAGCGGGCTGGTCGCCGTGCTCTTCGGCCCGCGCTGGATGTCGATGCTGTTCGGCATCGTCTTCCTCTCGCACCAGGTCGGGTCGTTCCTGGGCGCCTGGCTCGGCGGCTACATCTTCGATGCGGTGCAGTCCTACGACATCATGTGGTGGCTGTCGGTCGGCCTGGCGCTGCTCGCCGCGCTGCTGCACTGGCCCATCAAGGAGCGGCCCGTGGAGCGCGAGGCGGCCCGGGCCGTAGGCTGAGGCGAACCCAATCGCCAGCCTCTGAGGATACTGGATTGCCCGCCTTCGCGGGCAATGGCGGAGTGAGGAGAACTCGGCACGACCGGGTAGCGCTGGAGCAGAGGGTCGGGATTTGCGAGAGTGAAGCGTGAGACCGCGACCGGAGGAGCGCCCATGACTGCCGACCCGAAGACCCTCGTCGAGCGTTTCTATGCCGAGGTGTGGAACCGGGCCGACGAGGCGGTCGCGCACGAGATCCTGCATCCGGAGCTGAGCTTCCGGGCCTCGCTCGGGCCCGTCCGCAGCGGGCCGGACGGCTTCATCGCCTATCTGCGGTCGGTGCACGCGGCGCTCGCCGACTATCGCTGCATCATCGAGGACCTGATCGCGACGCAGGACCGCGCCGCCGCGCGGATGCGGTTCGTGGGCGTGCACCGGGGGGAATTCTTCGGCGTTCCGGCCACGGGCCG
>JAKSBI010000337.1 GCA_022361215.1 Hyphomicrobiales bacterium
GCGGCGCCCACCGGACGCGTCCTCGAGCAGCCCTACCGTCCGGCCATGACCAAGCTCGGCCAGAAGCACCCGGTGACGCGCGCGCTCGGCGAGAGCGAGACGCCCCAATGGGGCCGCTGGTTCCGCCTGATCGAGGCGGCCAGCACGCGCGGCGACGTGCTGATGCAGGGCCCGGAGGAGAAGCCTCTGCTGGTGCTCGACCGGCGCGGCGAAGGCCGGGTGGCACTGCTGCTCTCCGACCATGCCTGGCTCTGGGCGCGGGGCTTCGAGGGCGGCGGCCCATATACGGTCCTGCTGCGCCGCCTGGCGCACTGGCTGATGAAGGAGCCCGACCTCGAGGAGGACATCCTGCGCGCCAGCGGCCAGTCGGGCGCCCTCGCGATCGAGCGCCGCTCTGTGAAGGACGAGGTGGAGCCGGTCGAGGTGACCCTGCCGTCCGGGGAGACACAGAGCGTGGCGCTGGAGCCGGCGGGACCGGGCGTCTGGCGCAAGACCCTGGCCGTGCGCGCCCAGGGCGTCTACCGCCTGTCGTCGGCGGGACTCTCAACGGTGGCCCATGTGGGGATCTTGAATTCCAAGGAGCTGGCGGACCTGACCGCAAGCGACACGCTGCTGAAACCGATCCTGGAGGAGACCGGCGGCGGCCGTTTCTGGTTCGATCCGGCCAAGGCCGACGCCGTGAAGCTACCGCGCATCGCCATGCTGCGCTCCGGCCGCACGATGCATGGCGACGACTGGCTGGGGCTGAAGAAGCGCGACGCCTATGTCGCGCGCGGCGTTCGCCTCATCCCCCTCTTTGCCGGCCTGGCCGCGCTCGCGCTGCTGCTCGCCGCCATCGCGCTGACCTGGTTCCGCGAGGGCCGCTAGAGCCTGTCGCGATCATTCTGATGCGCGCCATTGCTCTCGTTCTGTGTTGAAGCATGTCTTTTCTCCCGAAACCGGTCTCCACTTTCGGGAGACATGCTTTAGGGCTTTAGCCCCGAGCCGCAGATCCGCGCACGAGGCCCGCATAGTCCCCGAGCGCTCCGGGGACGAGCTCTGCGGCCAGAAGCCTTGCAGGATCCACAGGCCCCGGCAGCAGGATCCGCCCTGGCGGAACGACCTGGAACCCGCAGCGCTCGTAATAGCTGAGGTCGCCGACGAGGAGCACCAGCCGGTAGCCTTCATCGCGCCCGACGCCCAGGCCCCGATCGATCAAGGCGCGGCCTGCGCCGCGGCCCGCATAGTCCGGATCGATCACCAAGGGCCCCAGCAACAGACCGCCCACGGCGCCCCCGATGGCGACCGCAGTGAAGCGGATCGAGCCGACGAGCCGGTCGTCGATCCGGGCCGTGAAGCGGAGGCCGGGCGCGGGCTCCAGGCCCTCGCGGATGCGATAGGCCGTGCGCGCGAAACGCCCCGGCCCAAAGGCGCGCGCATTGAGCCGGACGATGTCGGGCTCGTCGCCGGCCCGCTCCGGCTGGATCGAAAAAACTGGCTGAGAGTCTTGCATCGTCGGCCCGGGCGGGTACAGCACGTGGCGGTAAAGCGATGTTCCGCCTTGCTATTCCATTATTGTGGGGATATGCCCACTGCTTTATGTCGGCGGGCCCTAGCACGGTGCCAGCGAATCGGTCCAGGCTCTTTTGCTACGGCACATCCCGGCCGGCATGGGCCGCGGTCCGGCTCGAAATCTCCGTTTGCGGGTCTCGTCGCGCGGCACAGTGAGAGATTTCCGGGAAAGTTGCCGTCACTTGGGTTGAGCGCTGCAGTCGGGCACCGCGTTGCCCTTTCTGACAGCCTGAGGCCGACGACGCCGAGGAGTGCAATATGGCACAGACCGCGAAAGTGCTCGTTCTCTATCACAGCTCATACGGCCATGTGGAAACGCTGGCCTATGCCGTCGCGACCGGTGTGCGGGCGGTCGAGGACTGCGACGTCATGGTGCGGCGCGTGCCCGAGCTCATGAACGAGGAGACCATGCGGTCCGCAGGCATGAAGGTCGACCAGCCGGCGCAGATCGCCGATCCCTCCGAGCTCGTCGTCTTCGATGCCATCATCTTCGGCACGCCGACCCGCTTCGGCAACATGTCGGCGCAGATGCGGAACTTCCTGGATCAGACCGGCGGCCTTTGGGCGCAGGGCGCGCTGATCGGCAAGATCGGCAGCGTCTTCACATCGACCGGCACCGGCGGCGGCAACGAGACGACCATCGCCTCGTTCCACACCACCCTGCTCCACCATGGCATGATCCTGGTCGGCCTGCCCTATTCCGCTCCGGACCTGGCGGACATCTCCGAGGTGCGCGGCGGCTCTCCGCTCGGCGCGGCGACGATCGCCGGCCCAGACGGCTCCCGGCAGCCCTCCCAGAAGGAGCTCAATCTGGCCAGCTTCCAGGGCCACCACGTGGCCCGCGTGGCGAGCCAGATGATCAACGGTCGCGGCCACTGATCGGATCGCCTACCCTTATGCGTATTGGCTTCGGGTATCGGAGCTCGCGTTATCGAAGGGAGCGACCATGGGCCTGCTCGTCGACGGGCAATGGCAAGACCGCTGGTACGACACCAAATCGACCGGCGGCCGGTTCGTGCGCCGCGATGCCCAGTTCCGCAACTGGGTGACGCCGGACGGCAGCGCCGGGCCGAGCGGCGACGCCGGCTTCGAGGCTGCCGCGGGCCGCTATCACCTCTATGTCTCGCTGGCCTGCCCGTGGGCGCACCGGACGCTCATCTTCCGCGCGCTGAAGGGGCTCGAGAGCGCGATAAGCGTCAACGTCGTCAATCACTTCATGGGTGCGGAGGGCTGGGTCTTCGACGCCGACGTCCCCGGCGCGACGCCGGACACGGTCAATGGCGCCGAGCGCCTCTACGAGGTTTATCTCGAGGCGGACCCCGCCTATTCGGGCCGCGTCACGGTGCCGGTGCTCTGGGACAAGGAGCGGGGCACCATCGTCAACAACGAGTCCTCCGAGATCATCCGCATGCTCAACGCGGCCTTCGACGACGCCGGGGCGTCGGGTCCGGACTTCTATCCGGAGGCCCTGCGCGAGGACATCGACCGCATCAACGCGCGGGTCTACGAGACGGTGAACAACGGCGTCTACCGATGCGGCTTCGCGACCACCCAGGACGCCTATGAGGAGGCCTTCGCCGCGCTGTTCGAGACACTGGACATGCTCGAGCA
>JAKSBI010000756.1 GCA_022361215.1 Hyphomicrobiales bacterium
TCGCGCACGAAGGCCGAGAGCTCCGCCTTGTCGCCGCGGGCGTTGTAGGCCGAGAACCTGTTGGCCGCCGCGGCAGCGACGGCGAAATGGACGAAGGTGATCAGGCCCATGGTCTTCAGCGCCGCAAAGTAGACCGCAACGTCGCTCGGCGTCATGTAGAGCGAGAGCACGAGCACGTCCGTGTTCTGCATCACCAGCTCGAAGCCGTGGAGCAGCAGCATGGGCAGGGACGTCTTCAGCCAGAGCCCCGTCCGATAGCATCGCCGGCCCGCCGGAACCGTCTGGCGCAGGCGGCGCTCCAGCACGAAGACCTGAACCAGCCCCGCGACCCAGCAGGCGACGATGGCGGCGCCCGCGGCCGTGACCGCCGTCATCGGAAAGCCGAGCGCAATGGCCGCGATCATCCCCAGCAGGATCAGCAGCGGCCGCAGGATGTAGGGCGGCACGAGCGCGATATCGATCCAGCCCTTGCCGCGCGCGATGCCGTCCTGAACGTCCTCGATCGTGTAGGCCGGCAGGCAGAACAGGATCAGGATCGCGGGCAGCAGGTAGTAGTGCTGCACCAGATCGCCGAAGAGGGCGAGCGCACCGAGCCCCGCCAGCATCAGCACCGTGCTCACCCCGACCGAAATCAGGCGGCTGCCGAGCAGCAGGCCGCGCAGCAGCGGCAGGCGTCCACGCTCCTTGTATTCGGCGACGAAGCGGATCGTCGCCGTGCTGAGCCCGAGGGGCGCCAGCCCGCCCAGGATCAGCACCCAGACCCAGACGAAGACGAAGATGCCGTACTCGAAGCTGCCCATCCAGCGGGCGAGCAGGACCTGGGAGAGATAGGCGATGGCTGCGCTGGCGACGCGGATGGAGAACGCCAGAAGCGCGCCGCGCTGCGCCCGGCCGCGGTCGTCCTCGCCCTGCACGAGCGACAGCAGCCGGCCCAGAGCCGCATGCAGGCCCTTGGCTGTCTCAGATTGACCGGCCCGGCCGGCGAGATCCTGTGTCGACATGAGAAGGCCGACGTTAAGCCTGCCGCTTTAAGAAAGCGTTGGCGCCATGCGCGCCGTGAGACAGGTTGCCACCTCGCTCCAGGCGCGCGCCCGCACCGTATCGCCGATGACCCGGTGCTCCTCGGCGAAATCGGCGGCGACCTCGGCGGCCCGGCGCCGATAGCGCCGGTAAAGGACGTCCGCCATGAGGCCGATCTCCGCCTGAGTCGGTGCTTCCAGACCCTGTGCCATTCTCGAACCCGCCGCTGCTCGTTAATCGTCAGGAAACCAACGTCCCTCACAGCAGCAAGTTCCGCGCCAGTTACGCCCACGGCTTGGCTTGCCACCCACGATCCGGCACAATAGCTCCGACTGCGGACAGAAGGACGGGCAGCCATGAGGCGCTATCGAAGTTTGGCGGCAATTGCCGGAGGCATGTTCATCGCGCTCGTAAGCGGAGCGCCGTATGCGTCGGCCTCCGAGGAGGCCGGGCCCACCGCTCCCGCAACGCAGCCCCCGGCCGCAGCGTCCACACCCGATGCAAACAGCGACCCGAAGCCCCCGGCCGGGCTCTACGAACCCGAAACCGACCCCTGGGGCCAAGGGCCCGGCTGCCCGCTGCGCGACGACGACCCGCCGCGTCTGCTGATTGGCTGAAGGTCCCGAAGTCGCCACCACACCACATCATTCCCGGTATCCGGCCACGCATGCCGAAACCACACGCTCTTCCCCTCCCCTTGACAGATAGGGGTTAGGGGTGGGGTGACCGCAGAAAGCCTCAGCCCGAGAAACCGCCCTCGTCGAGGAAACGGTCCTCCTCCGGCGTCGGCGTCCGGCCGAGGGCTTTGTTGCGGTGCGGGAAGCGGCCGAAGCGGCGGATGATGTCGGCGTGGTGCCGGGCGTAGCGCTCGCCCTCCGCGTCGCCGGCCGCAGCGCAGAGCGCGATGGCGCGCTCCTGACAGGCCGTGTCTTCCGCGTGCATGAAGGGCAGGTAGAAAAAGCGCCTGATGTCCCCTTCGAAGGCGGTGTCGAAGCCCATCCCGATGGCCGCTTCGGCGACCGCGCGGGCGGTCTCGTCGGCGGCGAAGGCGCGTGGGCTGCCCCGATGGATGTTGCGCGGGAACTGGTCCAGCAGCAGGAGCAGCGCCAGCGCGCCCCGCGCATCCGCGCGCCAGCCGTCGAGCTCTCCCTCGGCGGCCGCGGCGACGAGCGCGCCGAAGCGCGCGCGGATGGTGGCATCGAGCTCCGGATCGACCTCGAACCAGGCCTCGCGGCCGGCCTCGATCCAGAAGGCCAGGACCTCTTCGGCGCGCGGGTCGGCGGTCATCATCTCGGACGGGCCGCGGCCCTATCTCTTCTTCTTGGTCGTGGTCACGGCCTTGGTGGGCGTCCGCGGCTTGGTTACGCGGCGCTTGCGCTTCCTGCGCCGGACCTTGCGCCGCACGCAGGTATAGGGCCGCATGTTGATCGGCCCCTCCGTCAGCGACGCCTGAATGGCGAGCGAGTCGAGGCTCTCGCCGAACTTGGACTTCCACTCATAGCGCTGGAAGCCGTAGTCGAGCAGCGAGGCTGCGCGCTGGTTGCGCAAGGTGCCGGACCGGCCGCCGAAGACCACCGCAACCAGCTTGCGCCCGTCCCGTGTGGCGCTCGCCACGAGGTTGTAGCCCGACGCGCAGACGAAACCCGTCTTCATGCCGTCCGCGCCCTCGAACGACTTCAGCAGCTTGTTGTGGGAGCGCAGGCGCCGCTTGCCGATGTTCATCGACTGGAGCGTGTAGAAGTAGTTGTACTCCGGGAACTCCTTGAGCAGCGCGCGGGCGAGCATCGCGATGTCGCGCGCCGTCGTCACCTGCCGGGCGTGGGGCAGGCCGTTGGGGTTGTAGAAGCGCGTGCGCGTCATGCCGAGCCGCTTGGCGGTCTCGTTCATACGCGCCACGAACGCCGCCTCCGTGCCCGAGACCTTCTCGGCCAGCATCACCGCGACGTCGTTCGCGGACTTCACCATCAGCGCCCGCAGCGCCAGCTCGACCCGGATCTTGGCGCCCACCGGCAGGCCCAGCTTGCTCGGCGCCTGCTTGTTGGCGTTGGCCGAGCAGGTCACCATGCTGTCCATCTTGAACTTGCCGTCGCGCAGCGCCTCGAAGACGAGATACGCCGTCATCAGCTTGGTGATGGAGGCCGGATGCCAGAGCATGTCCGGATCCTCGGCGTAGACCACCGTGCCCTTGAAGGGATCGAAGACCAGCGCCGGCGCGGCTGACGACGGCGCCGGGCGCAAGACCAAGAGAAGCGCCGCCAGCGCTGCGAGACAAACGCGTGCAAGCATGGGTTGCTCCCCGTTCCGCCGCTCCGAAATCCGGCTTGGTTCGGAGACCGGCGTGCCGCCTTTCCGCCGCCTTCCGCGGCGTCTCCAAATCCCGCGGTCTCGGCCGATGGGCCCGAGACTCCGGCAGGGATTTGGTTTAAGCGCAATCGTGCGCCGACATCAAGGCGCCTGAGATCACATCTCTTTTGGGCGGAATCCGGGCAGCCCGGTCGCCGTCGACCGCCGGCTCACGCCGCTTCGCGCCGCGCACGGTGGCTGGCGGCCATGCGCATGAGGACGTCGAACGCCGCCTCCATGGCGCCGGTCTGGGCAATCCCCTGGCCCGAGATGTCGTAGGCCGTGCCGTGCGCCGGGGTGGCGACCGGCAGCGGCAGGCCACCCTGCACGGTCACGCCCTTGTGAAAGCCCATCAGCTTCATCGCGATCTGCCCCTGGTCGTGATACATGGTCACGATGGCGTCGACCTCGCCCGCCTGGGCCTTCAGGAAGATGGTATCGGACGGCCAGGGACCCGAGACGTCGATCTGGAAGCGGCGCGCCTTCTCGACAGCCGGCCCGATGACGTCGATCTCCTCCGTGCCGAAATTGCCGCCGTCGCCCGCGTGAGGGTTGAGAGCGCAGACGGCGATGCAGGGCCGCAGCACGCCCGCGGCCTTCAGCTCCCGGTCTGCCAGCTTGACGGCGTCGAGGATGCCGCCCTCGGTGATGGCGCCGGCGACGTCCTTGAGCGGGATGTGGCTGGTCACCCGGCTGGTCCAGAGGCCGCCCATGATGTTCAGCTCCGAGACCTGGCCGTCATGGCCGAGATACTCGGCCATGTAGTGCAGCTCGTCCTCGTGGCCCATGCCGCCGGCGATCATCGCCTCCTTGTTGAAGGGGGCGAACAGGATGCCGTCGACGATCCCCTTGCGGGCGAGATCCAGGGCCGTGTCGAGGGTGCGCAGTGTAGCCTCGCCGGATATCGCGCTCACAGTCCCAGGAGCGATCTGCCCGACCTCCATGAACGCGGTCTTGAGATAGGGGATACCGTCTTCCGGCCATGGCGCGCGCGGGTCCTCGACGGGCGCGAGCTGAAGCGCAACGTGCGCCTCGCGCTCGCCGCGCGCGATCACCGGCCGGTCGCCGATGACGAGGACGTCCGCGCGGGCCGCCACCTTCGGCATGGCCAGCAGCTTGGCCAGCAATTCCGGCCCGATTCCGTTGGCGTCGCCCGGGATCGCGGCGACCCGCGGCTTGGGCTCCGGCGCAACCGCTCCCGTCATGACCGCCCCTGCCCCTCCTCGGGTCCGCCCGAGCGCCAGCGCCGGGCCAGGCGGTCCATGATCAGCGGCGCGCACAGGCCCGCAACGGTCAGCAGGAAGAAGATGTCGGCGATGGGCCGGGTGAAGAACAGCCAGGCGTTGTTGTCGAACATGACCATGGATTGCTTGAAGGTGGTCTCGACCAGCTCGCCCAGAATGAGGCCGATGGCGACCGGCACCACGGAGAAGCCGAAGCGGCGCATGACGAAGCCGAGCACCCCGCAGCCGAGCATGATCCAGACGTCCATTATGGACTGGTCGAGCGCATAGGTGCCGACCACCGCCAGCATGAACACCATGGGCCAGAGGAAGGCGTTGGGGATCAGCGTCACGCGGGCGAACAGCTTGGCGCCCATCAGGCCCAGGCCGAAGAACATCACATTGGCCACGAACATGGTGCCGAAGATGGCGAACACGAACTCCGGCTGCTCGTTGAAGAGATGCGGCCCGGGCCTGAGCCCATGCACCAGGAGCCCGCCCAGGATGACGGCGGTGGTGGCGCTGCCGGGGATGCCGAGGGCGAGCGTCGGCACCATGGCGCCGCCGGTGGCGGCATTGTTGGCCGCCTCCGCGCCGGCCACGCCTTCGATGGCGCCCTTGCCGAACTCGTCCTTGTTCTTGGACCAGCGCTTGGCCTCGTTGTAGCCGATCATGGAGGCGACCGTGGCGCCCTCGGCCGGCAGCACGCCGATGAAGGTGCCGATGCCGCAGGACCTGAGGATCGTCTTCCAGGTCCGCAAATAGTCCGCGCGGCTCGGGAGCTGCACCGCCTTCATGGCGATGCGCTCCATGATCATGTTCATGCGCGTCGACTGCACCAGGAGCTCGGAGAGCGCGAACATGCCGATCAGGACGGGGATGAAATGGATGCCTTCGGTCAGCTCCGGCATGCCGAAGGTGAAGCGCTCGACGCCGGTCATCAGGTCCATGCCGACGGTGGCGAGCAGCACGCCGAAGGTGCCGGCGATCAGGTTCTTGATGGCGCCGCCCGACGAGATCGAGGCCAGCATGGAAAGCCCGAAAAGCGCCAGCGCGAAATACTCCGGCGGGCCGAACTTGTAGGCGAGCTGCGCCAGCGCCGGCGCCGCCACCGCCAGCACCAGCACCGAGAACATACCGCCCATGGTGCTCGACACCGTCGCCATGCCGAGCGCCCGGCCCGCCTCGCCGCGCTGCGCCAGCGGGTAGCCGTCGATGCAGGTGGCCGCGGCCGCGGTGGTGCCGGGTGTGTTGATCAGGATGGCGGTGATGGCGCCGGCATAGGTGGCGGCGCAGTAGATCGTGGCCAGGAGCGCGATGGCCGGGATCGGCTCCATGGTGACCGTGAAGGGCAGCAGGATCGCCGCGCCTGTGGTGGCGCCGAGCCCCGGCAGCGCGCCGATGATGACGCCGCCGATGGTGGCGGCGAAGATCAGGGCCAGGAGCTTCGGATCCAGGAGCGCGGCCAGCCCGGCGAGGGCACCTTCGAGCATCGCACCGCCTCAGTCGTAATAGAGGCTGGTGAGCACGCCGCGCGGGAAGCGGATCTCCAGCACAAGATCGAAAAGCAGGAAGATGGCCAGCGGCAACACCACCGCGATGGCCAGGATCGGCACCAGCCGCCGCTCGCCCCAGGCGAGCGAGAGGCCGACGGCGAAGACGGCGAAGCCCGCGAACAGGTCGACCCAGGCCGCGATGCTCGCGAACGCCAGAAAGAGCCCGACCGTGACGAAGAACGTCGCCGGCAGGCGCGAGCGCGGCGGATCCGGGTTGTGGATGAGCTGCCAGACGAGCACGGCCGTCAACAGCAGGATCACGCCGATCAGCAGCAGCGGGAAATCGGCCGGCTGCACGCCCTGCACCAGCGCCTTTGGCACCCGCTCGAACGTGGTGGTCAGATAGGCGACGTACGCGCAGAACAGCAGCACCGCCAGCGGCACCTGCCAGGCATGGCGCAGACGCTCCCGGAGAGGCGCCAGCCGCGCCTCCCCGGTCGCCGTGGATCCCATTTTCTCGGCCACGCGGCCGGCCTCCGCCCGCGCCTAGTTCACGAAGCCGAGCTCTTTCAGGGCGGCCGACATGTCCGTCAGCATGACATCGATCTGCTCGCCCCACTCCTTGGCCCCGACGACGCTCGAGGAATCGAGGCCGACGCTGGTCAGGAAGGCCTGATAGACCTTGTGGTTCATGGCCTTCATCAGGCCCTTCTCCAGCACGGCGACCTTCTCGGGCGCCACGCCCTTATGGGTGACGAAGCCGCGCACGGTGGAGAACACCACGTCGATGCCGAGCTCCTTGGCCGTGGAGACGTCGGGCAGCGGCTTCATGCGCGCCTTGGCCAGGACGACGATCGGGCAGATATCGCCGGAATCGATCTGCGCCGAGGCCTCGGCGAGGTTGAGCACGCCGACATCGACATTGCCCGCCACCAGATTGGTCGCCAGCTCGCCGCCGCCCTTGAAGGGGATGATCTTGGGCTGCTTGAGGCCGCCGCGCTTGGTGAACATGAAGGCCGAGATGTGGTCGATGCCGCCCACATGGGTGGTGCCGTAGGAGAGCTGCTTGGTCTTCTGCGCCTCCACGAAGTCCTTGCCCGACTTGTAGGGCGACTTTTTGCAGTTCACCATCAGAATCTGCGGGTCGTCGGTGCCGCGCGCGATCGGCACGATGTCGCCGAGCGTCATCTTGGTCTTCTTCTTGGCCACCGTCGCGGCGTGGCCGATGGTGAAGGCCAGGATGGTGTGGCCGTCGGCCGGGCGCGTCACGAAATGATTCATGGCCTTGGCGCCACCGCCGCCCTTCTTGTTGACCACGACCATGTCCGCCTTCAGCGTGCGGCGCGCGCGCAGCATCATCATGCGCGTGGTGACGTCGGTGCCGCCGCCGGCGCCCGCATGGGTGACGACCTCGATGGTCTTGGACGGGTACTTGTCCTCGGCCCAGGCGCTCTGACCTGCCGCCAGACCGAGCACGGCCGCCAGTGCCGCCGCGGTGCCGATTCCGATACGCCGGTGTGTTCGTGTTGTCATGCTTGCTTTCCTCCCTGTTTTTGTTTGAGGCGCCGCTTCTGGCGCCATGGCCCGGCTTGTGCCGGGCGCTTGCTTCATCAATCCACCGCCACGCCCGCCTCCCTGGCGCGCTCGATCATGTACTCGCGCCCTTCGAGCATGTCGTCGACGGTCCCGAAGCCGTTCATGTAATGGCCAGTGAAGCCGGCCCCCTCGATCATCGCGAACATGGCGCCGAAGTCGACGGTGCCCGTGCCCGGAATCATGTGGATCTCGTACTCCCCGTTGTTATCGGCGACCCGCACCTCCTCGCACAGGCTCATGTCCATGCCCTTCACGAAGCCCTCGATGCCGATCGGATCGTAGTGGGCGTGATTGATCGTAAACGCCCATTTGAGATGTGGCGAGCGGATCTCGTTGAAATAGTACCGGGTGTCCTCGAGGTTGTCCGGCATGTAGTGCACCTCGGCCCGCTCCGGCTCGCCGTTCAGGTTCTCCAGAACCAGCAGCGCATCCACCTTCTCGGCATAGTCGACGGCGCGTTTCAGCCGCTCGACGCTCGCCGCCTTGCGGATCTCCCGGCAGGCGGTGAAGTGGTATCCGCCATGGACCACGATCCAGGCGGCGCCGAGCTTCTTGGACAGGTCCATATAGGCCTTCAGGTAATCGTCCGCCGCGTCGCGCAGGAAGGGCGAGATCTCGGCGACGTTGACCCCCGACAACGTGTGCAGCCCGAGCTGAATGTCCGCCGCCTCGCAGGCCTCGCGGATCGCCCGGCAGCGCGCGTCGTCGAAGCTCTCGAACGCGTTCGGCGCGATGTCTGTCTGAATGTCGATGTAACGGACGCCGTTGGCGGCGGCCCAGGCCACGCCCTCCTCGGCAGGGACGCGCCGCCCCAGATCCACGCCGATGCGATCCCGCAAACTCAAGGCCATGCTCCTCCCATATGCGCAAGTATGACGGACGGCTTGTGAGCGCCGCTTGTCGGCCCAGATAGAAGATGGATGAATTGCATACAATCATCTTGAGCGCAAGCCGCCATTCCCGGTACAGCCCGAAAGCGCTTGTGCCCCTCTCCACTGATTGTATACAAATTGACCTTTCAGTGGTGACAATGGCACGGCGGACATGAGCGCTGAAGGAGATGCTGCGGATCTCGACCGGCCCCTTGCGGTCTCGCAGACCCGGGCCGAGGAGGCAGGCGCGCCGGCGGCCCGCGCGGGCCGTCCGCCGCTGACCGCGCGGGTCGCCGACGCGGTGCGCGACATGATCGTGCAGGACGAGCTCGAGCCCGGCGAGCGCATCCGCGAGGCCCATCTGGCGGAGCGGCTGAACGTCTCGCGCACGCCGCTGCGCGAGGCCCTGAAAGTGCTGGCGACGGAAGGGCTGGTGGAGCTGCTGCCCCATCGCGGCGCCGTGGTCGCGAACCCGACGGCCAAGGAGGTGCGCGACATGCTTCGGCTGATCGGCGCGCTCGAGGCGCTGGCGGGCGAGATCGCGGCCGAGACGGCCAGCGACGACGAGATCGCCGAGATCCGGGCGCTGCATCACGAGATGCTGGCGGCCTATGCACGCAAGAACCGGCTCGACTATTTCAAGCTGAACCAGAAGATCCATCTGAGCATCATCGCCGCCAGCCGGAACGCGGCGCTGATCGAGACCCACGCCCGCATCAACGCCCGGCTCCACCGCGTGCGCTACCGCTCCAACCTGCGCACGCCCAAATGGAGCACGGCCATCGAGCAGCACGAGGCCATCCTGGCCGCGCTCGAAGCCCGCTCGCCCGAGACCCTTTCAGGCCTCCTGCGCATCCACTTCGAGAACACCTGGTCGAAGATCCGCGCGATCGGCGACTTCGCCGAGGAAAACGAGACGGACGTTTAGCGCGGCCCCTTCCTCGGGCGCCAGCATCCCGCCGGCTCGAAAGGACCGGATGGCGCGAGCGCCCATCCGATCCACTGAACAGGCAGCCTCAATTTACAATAAGTTCACCAGATCAGCGAACTATAGCGGCCAATTCCCGAATCTAGGCGGGGGAGACAATGGGAATTGGGAAAACATTCGATCTGGTTGTATGGCTGAATGCAAAGCGGGTCGGGACTCGTATCGGTCTGATGATGGCTGTCGCCATCGGCGGTCTGCTGGTGCTTGGCAGCGCCTATTTCTACGGCGACCGGGCCGTCGGCGACGCCCTGCACCGCCATGCGCAATACGGGGCGCTATCCGGTCTGGCACAGGACGTCGAGATCGGCGCGCTGCAAATGCGCCGCCGGGAAAAGGACTTCCTGCTGCGCCTCGACCCTAAATATGTCGAGGCCTACAGGACCGCCGCCCAGGGCGTCGAAAAGGCGCTCGTCCGGATGGCCGGGCTCTCCGGCTCCCGTGCCGTCGAGGAGAGCGTCGGGCGCCTCAAGGACCGCGTTCCCGCACATCGCGCGCAGTTCCGCAAGGTCTTCGCACTCTACAAGAAACTGGGATTGGACCAGCGGTCGGCTCGAGACCCGGCGCTGAAAGCGGAAATCGGGAAGCTCAGCAAGATCTTCGCCGAGATGACGCCGGACTTCGATGCCATCGAAAAGGCCGCGGCCGCCGGCCGGCAGCAGGCGGCGGGGCAGGTCGCGGCGGCCCGAGACTTCACGCGCAAGGCCTTCCTGATTGCAGCCGTCTTCGGCTTGCTGGCGGCAGCCCTTCTCGCCCATCTGATCGGACGCAGCATCACGAAACCGGTCCGAAGCCTGACGGAGGCCATGAAGGCCTTGGCGGAGGGGGACACCTCGACCGATATCCCCGATGCCGACGCCAAGAACGAGTTCGGCGACATGGCCCGCGCCATCCAGGTCTTCAAGGACAACGCCGCCGAGCGCATGCGGCTGCGGTTGGAAAGCGAGAAGGAGCAGGAGACCCGGACACTGCGGCAGCAGCGCGTGGACGACCTGATCGCCGCCTTCCGCGGCGACGTTCAAGCCCTGCTCCAGGCCGTTGTCGGCAATACCAGCCAGATGGAGGCCGACACCGGCGCCATGTCCGAGCGGGTGGCGAAGATCGCGTCGCAGGCGAAGAGCTGGAACGCGACGTCGGAAGAGGCTTCGCAGAACGTGCTGGCGGTGGCCACGGCCGCGGAGGAGCTGTCCACCTCCATCGACGAGATCTCGCGGCAGGTCACGCAGACCAAGGAAACCGTCGCCAAGGCGGCCGAGGCGACGACCCAGTCCGACGCCAGGATCGGCGGGCTGGCCGCATCCGCCCAGAAGATCGGCGAAGTGATCACCTTGATCCAGGATATCGCCGAGCAGACCAACCTGCTGGCGCTCAACGCCACCATCGAGGCGGCGCGCGCCGGCGAGGCCGGCAAGGGCTTCGCCGTGGTGGCTTCGGAGGTCAAGGAGCTGGCCGCGCAGACCGCCAAGGCCACGGAGTCCATCTCCGAGCAGATCACCGCGATCCAGTCGGAA
>JAKSBI010000902.1 GCA_022361215.1 Hyphomicrobiales bacterium
CGCCCCGGCGAAACGGACCGCCGCGGCGATCTCCCCGGTCTTGAGTTTCTGGTTGGCCAGGGACTGGTCGTAGAAGACCGGCTGCACCCGGATGCCCAGGGTGCTGAAGACCTTCTCCGCGCCAATGGCGGTGGAGCTTCTACGCTTGAAGAAGTTGACCTTCCGCCCCTCCAGGTCGCGCACGGTCCGGAACTCCTTGCGGGCCAGGACCTGGAACTCCGAGTTCATCAGCTTGGTGATGTAGTGCACGCGCTTGGCGATGTTCGCATGCACGACCGGGTGCTTCTTCCTAAGCCGCTCCATATGGTCCTGGTCGACGATGCCCATGTCGATGCCCCTCAGGAACAGAATGTCCAGGAGGTTCTGGCCGCCGCCGCGCCCGAGGATCGGCAGCACCCGCAGCTGGTTGGTCTTGGGATCGTCCAGCACGTTGCGGATATCTTCGGCGAAGCGCGTGTAGGGGCTGGCGGTGCCGGATGCCGTGATGGTGACGGTGCTGGCATTGGCCTCCCGCTTCTTCCGCTCGTAGGCTGGAACGCTGGACTGTGCGTCAGCCGGGACCGACCATGGCGGCCCAACCAGCATCACCAGTGCCATCAGCACTGACAGCGTGGACTGAAGAAACAACAACCGATCGAAACGCATGGATTTCTTTCCCCAAATTCTCTTGCCCCAGCAACCGACGTCCCGCCGGCCGCTGTCTGCGATGTCATGCTGAGACCGACGGAAGCGCCGGCCAGGGCCACAAGCAGGCTCGAGGCGTATTCGGCACACCTCCCTCACAATAGGCTCGGCCCGGATGCACGGAACGAAGACTAGATCGATTTTGTGTCAAAAAATCGCCGCATAGGCCAGAGCGTTCACACCGCGTCACTTTGCCCGGTTCTTGGCATGCCAGAAGATCAGAACGGCCGCGCCGGGCCGAGCGAGGCCCAGAAGAGCAAGACGCCCAGCAGCAGCACCAGCGTCGAGCCGCCGAGCGCGGCAACGGTGTAGACCCGGCCGGTCCATGTGGCGTTGCCCTGGGCGAACCGCACCGCGAGCTGCCTGGACCCGACCGCCATGGCGGCGAGCACCGACACGGTGATCGCGGTGCCCAGCGACATGGCGAAGGTGGCGCCGACGCCGGCGAGGAACAGGCCGTGGGCCAGGGCGAAGACCAGGACGACGATGGCGCCGGTGCACGGCCGCACCCCGACCGCGAACACGATCGCGGCCGCTTTCCTGAGCGACCAGCCGTCGGCGAGCTGGGCCGGGTCCGGCATATGGGCGTGGCCGCAGCAGTCGTGATCATGGGCATGATCGTGATGGGCGTGGTCGTGATGGTCATGGGCGTGAGCATGATCGTGGCCGGCGTGATCCCCTGACGATGCCGCCCGTCTCCGGCGCAGCAGCCGGATCTGCGAGATCACCAGCCAGGCCCCCACCAGCGCGACCAGCGCATAGCTCGCCGTCTCGAGCTGGCCGACGGTCTGCTTGATGCGCATGCCGGCCGCGTTCAGCAGAATTGCCAGCACGCCGACGAGCACGATGGCCGAGAGCGCCTGTACGGCCGACGCCATAAAGCTGAGCAGGATGCCGCGCCGGACGGTCTGCTCGTTGGCCAGCACATAGGACGAGATCACCGCCTTGCCGTGCCCCGGGCCGATCGCATGGACGACGCCGTAGATGAAGCTCAGGCTGACCAGCAGCCAGCCGGCTGCCAGGCTGTCGCCGCTCTTCAGGCCCCGGACCGCCTGCGCGAGCTGGCGGTGCAGCGCATGCTGCGTGGTATTGACCCAGACCAGCATCCGTGCCCACGCGGAGGGCTGCGGCGCCTCGGCAGACGGCGGCGCGGCATTGGGATTTGCGAAGGGCGCGGTCGTCGACGGGCCGGGCGCCGGGGCGCCGAAGGGCGTGCGCTGCTGCGCTTCGGCCGCGACGGCGAACAGCGTCACACTCAGCCACAGGACGAGCGCACCGAGACCTCTCATACCGCCCATGGCAGGGACGCTACGACTTCGGGCAATGGATCGCGACGGAGCTGGCGAACTGCGCGCCGAAATCGCTGGTGGCGTCCAGTTGGCTGAAAAAGGCCTCGCCGAGCCTGGCGACGTCGGCGTTGGCCGTCTTCTGTCCGACCATGCGGGGCTCGCAGCCCTTGGGCGCCGCGGCCGCCAGGGTCACGGGCCGCTCCTTTGCGAAGGAGAAGGCGACGAAGTAGGTCGGATCGTAGACCGAGAAGGTCACCCGGCTCGACCGGGCGTCCAGCGGCGTCTTCAGCGGCAGCGTGAAGTGCAACGTCAGGATGCCGTCCGCATGCTCCAGATGATAGTCGCGCGGATCGAGCCGCTCGACCGCCTTGCCGCTCGCCTTGACGAAGGTGAAATAGCCGAAGTCCTTCAGGGAGGAGACGTTCTCCTCGGCCAGCGGATGCAGCTCCTTGCGGCTCAGCTTGCCGTCGCCGTCGCCGTCCAGGCCCTGCGCCGCGAAGGCGCTGTAGAACTCGTCGAAGACCCATTTTTGCCTGAGGCCGACGATGCTCCGTTCCGGTCCGTACAAAACCTTCGTCTCCACCGTCACCCAGACATGAGGATGCGCCCGGGGCTGCTCCGGCGCCGCCAGGAGCGGCAGGGCAAGACCGAGCAAGGTCGCAGTCCAGAAACGGGCTCTCATGGTCCGCTCCAACTGTTGCTGGCGGGCGCGATGCACCCCGTCGCTCCTGAGTCTAACAGAAATGCGGCACAACTTGGGACATAAACACGCAGGCAGGCCGCGCACCATTAACGTCGCGGACCGGGCGGCGCGAGGCCGCCCGGTCCGAGCAAGCGGATTTCCTGGCTTCGTGCCTAGATCGCGTTGAACCGCTTCCAGGTCACGATCACGCGGGCACCGACACGGACGCGGTTGTACAGGTCGATCACGTCCCTGTTGTAGAGGCGGATGCAGCCATGGGTGACGTCGCGCCCGATGGTCCAGGGCGCGTCGGTGCCGTGAATCCGGTAGAGCGTATGCCCCAGATAGAGCGCCCGCACGCCCATCGGGTTGCGCGGATGGCCGCCCGGCATGTGCGCCGGCAGCTTCGGGTTCTCGCGGCGCATCGACGGCGTCGGCGTCCAGGGCGGGTTGACGCGCTTGCGGCTGACCCAGCTTACCCCGGACCACGCCGCCTTGCCGGCCGGCACGCCGATCGGATAGCTGATCGCCCGCCCCTTGCCCTGAATGTAGTAGAGCCGCCGGTCGCCGAAGCTCACCAGGATCGTGCCGGCCCGGTACTTGGTGCTCAGCGAGACGGTCTGCTGACCGCCGCCATGGCCCCCGCTCCGTGTCCATTTGCCGTCTAGGAAGCCCGGCACCGCCGCTGCCTGCGGCGCCGATAAGGCGACCAGGGCCGCCGTGCCGAGTACGGTAAACGCAGTCCACAGTCCGATTGAACGTCTCATGTTCTATCCCCGTGCTTTGACTTGAGTTTACATGTCGTCGAGTCCGTCTTGCCTCGTTACTGAACCACGTAGACCGGCGCCCCGATGTGCACCCGGTCGTAAAGATCCGCCACGTCCTCGTTGCGCATGCGGATGCAGCCGCTCGACGCGGCGCGGCCGATCGAGCGCGGCGCATTGGTGCCGTGGATGCGATACGCGGACCACCCCAGATAGAGTGCCCGCACCCCCAGCGGGTTCTTCGGCCCCGGCGGGACGTAGCGCGGATAGCCCAGCCGCCGCATTCTCAGCGTCGGCCACCAGCCCGGGTTCTTCCGCTTGCGCTGCACGAATGTCTGTCCGAACCACTGGAACTCCGGCTTGCCCACCGCCACCCGGTAGCGGATCGCCTGCCCGTGGCCCAGCGCGTAGTAAAGGCTGCGCTCGGAGGTATCGACGACGATGGACCCGAGCGCGTATTTCTTGTCGAGAGCGACGATGTCCCTGGCGTGCGCCGCACCGGAGACGGCGCCGACGAGCGCAGCGGCGACCGCCGCAGCAAACATACCCCGTACGTACTGTCTGCTCATGTTTGACCCTGTTTTAAAGCCCTCAATTCAACGGTCTGCCGCCTTCGGGACGCAGCAGACCGCGCGCGACGCAACCTCGAGTTGCAGCCGACGCAGACCATAATAGTGCGCCGGGCCACGCTGCCGTTCAAGGGTGCGGCGAAACGAAATCGGACGATAGGGCCACATTGTTGCCATTTTCTGAAACGGGTGTGGGAATTCCGCCACAGCGGGCCGGAGCATCCCGGCGTGGCGAACGGTCGGGCCTCTCATCGGACGGAACGGCGCCGATTGCCCGCAGAAATCGCCGGCTTGGCGAATAAGTGCTGTTCCGCAGTCTGTCCAAGATTTAAGTTGCGCGGCCCCATCGGATAGGTTGAATTGAAGATGGCCGATCCACGTCGTCAAAGTCCCCGCCAAAAAAAACTTGGGGAGCGTGATACTGGCCATTAACGTTGACTCGGCGCGAGCGGCCCGGGCTGGTGGGTCGGTTGTGCCGAGCGTTTTCTAAGAATTGGGAGGACACTGTATGCCCGTAGATTCCAAAGCCAAAGGCGTGTCCCGACGTCGGTTCCTGAAGGGCGGTGCCGTCGCCGCCGGGGCCGCGACGGCGACCGTTGCCTTCCCTCAGGTTTCCCGCGCCGAGACGACCACCCTGAAGATGCAGGCATCCTGGGGCGCGAAGAGCGTGTTTTCCGACATGGCGCGCCAATATGTGAAGCGCGTCGACGAGATGTCGGGCGGCCGCCTGAAGATCGATTTCCTGCCCGCCGGCGCCGTCGTGAAGGCGTTCCAGGTGCAGGACGCCTGCCACAAGCGCGTACTCGACGGCGCCCACACCGTGACCGCCTACTGGTACGGCAAGAACAAGGCCGCCTCGCTGTTCGGCACCGGCCCGGTGTTCGGCTGCAACGCCGCGCAGATCCTGTCCTGGATCCATTTCGGCGGCGGCAAGGAGCTCTATCGCGAGCTCGTCCAGGACATTCTCAAGCTGAACCTGGTCGGCTTCTTCTGCATGCCGATGCCGACGCAGCCGCTCGGCTGGTTCACCGAACAGATCAAGAGCGCCGATCAGCTCAAGGGCCTGAAATACCGCACGGTCGGACTTGCCACCGACATCATGCAGGGCATCGGCGTCAAGGTGACCCAGCTTCCGGGCGGTGAGATCGTGCCGGCGCTGGAGCGCGGCGTCATCGAAGCCTTCGAGTTCAACAACCCGACGGCCGACCGCCAGTTCGGCGCCCAGGACGTGCGCAAGACCTACATGATGGGCTCCTACCATCAGGCGGCCGAGTTCTTCGAGATCATCTTCAACAAGGACATGTTCAACGGCTTGGCGAAAGAGCAGCAGGCGATCCTCGAATACGCCGCGGAAGCCGCCAACACGGCCAACTACGGCTACGCCATGGACCTCTACTCGAAGGACCTGCAGACGCTGATCAAGAAGGACGGCGTCAAGGTCCATCGCACGCCTCAGGCGGTGATGGACGCCCAGCTCAAGTCCTGGGACAAGGTGCTCGAGAAGCTGAACAAGGACCCGTTCTTCAAGAAGGTCGTGGACAGCCAGAAGGCCTGGTCCCAGCGCGTCGCGTTCTACGATCTGATGAACGCGGCCGACTACAAGCTGGCCTACAATCACTACTTCCCGGGCGAGATCACCTTCTAGGTGACCCCGTCGAGACGATAGGCCGTGAACGGCGCCCTCGCGGCGTCGTTCCGTCCTATCTTGGTGTCGGGGCCGCGGTCCCGACCCTAGGACCCTAAAGCATGTCTCCCGAAAGTGGATACCGGTTTCGGGAAAAAAGACATGCTTCACCAATGAGCTAGAGCATGTCGCGATCAGAATGATCGCGACATGCTCTAGACCAGGGAAGCCCGGGGGCGTCGCTTAGAACAGTTCATCTTTGCCGTCGACCGCATCACCTCGTGGGTCGGAAAAGCCTTTGCCTGGTGCATCATGATCATGAGCTTCGGCATGGGCTA
>JAKSBI010000508.1 GCA_022361215.1 Hyphomicrobiales bacterium
ACCCTCGGCTCGCGCACGCTGGACCCGGAGCGCCTCAAGGAGCTCGTGGAGGGCAAGTTCGTCGATGCCCTGCGCGCCGTGGCCGCGGAGATGAGGATGGAGGAGCTCCACGAGCAGCGCGTCGAGTTCGTGCAGAAGGTGCAGGCCGCCGTCTCCGAGGACATCCTGAAGAACGGCCTCGAGCTCGAGTCCGTCTCCCTGACGGGGCTCGACCAGACCAACAAGGACTACTTCAACCCCAACAACGCCTTCGACGCCGAGGGCCTGACCAAGCTCACCCAGGAGATCGAGGAGCGCCGCAAGAAGCGCAACGACATCGAGCAGGAGACCGAGGTTCAGATCCAGGAGAAGAACCTGGAAGCGGAGCAGCAGAAGCTGCAGATCGGCCGCGACACGGAATATGCGCGGCTGGACCAGCAGCGCGAGATCTCCGTGCGCCAGGCGGAGCAGGCTGCCGAGATTGCGCGCCAGCAGGCCGACCGCGAGCGCGAGGCCGAGGAAGCCAAGATCCTGGCCGGCCAGCGTGTCCGGGAGGCGGGCATCGCCTCGGACCAAATCGTCTCCGAGCGCCAGATCTCCATGGACAAGGACGTGCGCGAGCGCGAGATCCTGAAGGAGCAGGCCGTCGAGGCCGCCGCGGTCGAGAAGGCCAAGCAGGTCAAGCTGGCCGAGCAGGATCGCGATATCGCCGTGGCCGCCAAGTCGCGCGAGAAGTCCGAGGCCGAAGCGGCGGCCGACGAGGCCCGCGCCGTGGCCGCGCGCGCGTCCGAGCAGGTAATCACGGCGAAGGAGACCGAGCGCGCTGACCGCGACAAGGCCATCGAGCTGATCGAGGCGCACAAGGCGGCCGAGATGGAGGCGATCAGCGTGACGGTCGCCGCCGAGGCCCAGAAGCGCGCCTCGGCCGACCAGGCCGAGGCCATCCGCATCGCCGCAGCGGCGGATGCCAGCAAGGTCCGGCTGGCCGCGGAAGGCGAGGCCGATGCCAACAAGCTGCATGCCGACGCGAAGAAGGCGCTCTACGAGGTAGAGGCGGCGGGCCAGCGCGCCGTCAACGAGGCGGCCAATGTGCTCTCGCCCGAGCAGATCGCCATGCAGGTGAAGATGCGGCTGATCGAGTCCCTGCCCGAGATCATCGCCGAGAGCGTGAAGCCGATCGAGAACATCGACGGTATCAAGATCGTGCAGGTCGACGGCCTGACCGGCGGCGGCGCCAACGGCAACGGCCATGGCGCCCCGGACGGTCAGCAGGGCAGCCTTGCCGACCAGATCGTGAGCTCGGCCCTGCGCTACCGGACGCAGGCGCCCCTGCTCGACGCCATGATGAAGGAGGTCGGTCTCGACGGCGGCGACATCAACACGCTGACCGAGTCGCTGGTCGAGACGGCAGCCGAGAAGGTCGAGGTCGAGACCAGCACGCAGGAGTAATCGCCGGCCGGCATACCCGACCGGTGCCCTCCCCGCCGGACGCTCAGTCGAGCGTCTGGCGGTAGCGCAGCATGGCAGGCCCCGTGATCACCAGCATGATCACCACGAGCGCCGCCATGTCCGGTGCGATCTCTGGCAAGGCGGCGTCCTTCAGCATGATCTTGCGGACGATGCGCATGAAATGGGTGGTCGGGATGGCGGTGCCGAGCGCCTGGGCCCAGCCGGGCATGCCGGCGAAGGGGAACATGAAGCCCGAGAGCAGGATCGACGGCAGCATGTAGAAGAAGGACATCTGCATGGCCTGCATCTGGCTGCGCGCGATGGTCGAGAACAGGAAGCCGAGCGCCAGATTGACCACGATGAAGAGGTTGAGCCCGATCAGGAAGGGCGGCCAGGCGCCGAGGAAGGGCACGTCGAACACCCAGAGCGCCAGCACCAGAAAGACGGTCGTCTGTACATAGCCGATCAGCACGTAGGGCAGGATCTTGCCGACCATGACCTCGATCGGCCGTGCCGGCGTCGAGAGCAGCGTCTCCATGGTGCCGCGCTCCGTCTCGCGCACGATGGCGATGGCCGTGATCATCACCATGGTCATGGAGAGGATGATGCCGAGCAGGCCGGGCACGATGTTGTAGCTGGTCTCACCAGCGGGGTTGTAGCGCCGGTGCACCACGACCTCGAAGGCTTCGGGCCGGCCGGCGAGCCTCGCCAGGGGGCCAGTCGCGTGCTCGCGCAGGCTGGTTGCGACGAGCCGGTCGAGGGCGCCCACGGCGTTGCCCGTGGCGGCGGGGTCGGAGGCGTCGGCGGCCACCAGGATCGAGGGCCGCTCGCCGCGCACGATGTCGCGCTCGAAGCCCTTCGGCACGATCACCACGAAGACGGCGCGGCCGCTCCTGAGCGCCCGGTCGCCCTCGGGGCCGTTCGCCACCGTGCCGCGGAAATCGAAATAGTCGGAGTTGCGCAAGGCGGCCAGGAAGCTGCGGGAGAACGGGCCGCTGTCGTTCATCTCCACCAGCGTCGGCAGCTGCTTCGGGTCGTTGTTGATGGCGAAACCGAACAGCGTGAGCTGGACGATCGGGATGGCGATCATCATGGCGAAGGTCATGCGGTCCCGCCGCATCTGGATGAACTCCTTCACCAGAACCGCGGTGAAGCGGCCGAAGGCGGCGCCGATCATGACGCGGCCCCTTGGG
>JAKSBI010000393.1 GCA_022361215.1 Hyphomicrobiales bacterium
AGCGGCGTCAGACACTCACCGCCGACGTTCGCGCGGTCCTCGAAGAAGCGGTTTACCGGCCGGACCGGGCCGCGCGAGTCTTGCCGCGCTGGGATTGTCCCGCCGAACCTCTCCGCCAACGATGAGCATCCTGTCGCGCTGACCTGAGCTTGTCTGGCGCCCCGGCACGCGCGCCTGCGGTGATCAGTGCCGGGGGACGTGCGAACTGACACGGCCGTCCCGCGTGCGGCGGATGCCCTATTCTTCTGCTGAGCGCAAACTGTTCCGCGTCGCCAAGCTGTCACTTCTGGCTGTTCTGGCCCAACGGTATGCCACTGCGATAACCCTTGATCCGTTGGAACCGTGATGATCAGCGCCGGCACCGAGCCTCTTGCAATGCCTGCAACAGACGCCGCTGTTTTGCTTGCAGCGCCTTGATTGTTTGCTCTTCTGCAGATCTTGACTCCGGTGTTCCAAATCCGAGGAAAAGGTTCCGACTACCCAGCTCAGCCTCGACCGCGTTCAGTTCTTCCCTTATCCGCGCGCAAACTCCTGGTCTCCGCAAAACGGGACTTACGGGCTCCGTTGGGTCAGATCGACGAGCGGTCTGAAAGGCAAGGCCACTGTCACCACTGAGCGTGTCGCGCGAGTGGACCGGATTGCGGGCCGGCAGCGAGGGCGAAAGGAAGCCGAATGGCGGGCTGACGAACGGCACTGCATCAGCCTCCTCCGGCGCCGTGCCGAAATCAAGGCTGCCAAATGGGTCGACCGCCGGCGCGCCAAGGCCCCGGCGCGCGTCCTCCTCGCGCTCGAGCTGCCTGAGCTTCGCCAGCAACTGCCGCTCGCGGCGCCTGCGATCTTGTCTTCTTGCCATGGTGATCTCCTTTGAATGGATGCTGGGCGCGCGGCCGACCTCTTAGGCCGTCCATGCCGAGCCTTGCGGATCCGGCCAGCGGCGGTGGCGGCCGGGCTTGCGCACGAGCTCCGGCTCGTCGAAGCCCGCGGCGAACGTTCTGAGCGCGTCCGCGGCGTGGCTGGTCCAGTCGTGCAGGGGCTTGCGCTTCCAGTCCTTCAGCCGGTCGTCCCATTCGCGCCGGTACTGCCTCAGGGCCTCGAGCCCGCGCTCGCCGCACGTCTCCTCGTCGATCCAGGTCCGGTCGAGCATGTGCCGGGTGGCGTTGATGCCGTCGAGGACGTTGTGCTGGGGGACGACCGTCGGCTCGATACCAAGGCCGCGGAGCGTGTCCACCCGGCTCTCGCCGGTGGTCAGCTCGTGGTGTTCCGCGTCGTGGGGGAAGTAGTGGTGGCCATAGAGATAGGGCTTGCTCCTCAGGACGCGTGCATAGACATCCAGGCCGACGCCTGAGCCTTCGTGGAAATCGATGAGTCGTCGCTCCTTGCCCACGGCCTGGATGAACCAGATGGCGGTAGAGTCCGTGTAGCCGAGGTCCCAGGCGGTGTGCACCGGATGGGCCCGGTCGTAGGGCACGCGGCCGATGCGGCCCTCCTCCTGCGCCCGGCGCAGCTCGCGCGCGTAGAAGGCGCCGAAGACGGGGCCGTCGAACGAGCAGAGATACTCCTGCTCGTAGAGCGCGCTGCCCTCCTCCTCGCCATAATCGGCGATGTACTCCCGCCGCTCCTGCTCGAGCTGGAGGGCTGAGAACACATCCGTCTCGGTGGCCTTCAGGCGCTGCACGAACCAGCCGGGATCTTGCTTGTAGGTTTCGAACATGCGCGCCGCGTGGTTGCGCCCGCGCGAGGTCGTGACGAACAGCGCCCAGCCGCCGTTCTCGGCCAGGATGGGGCGCAGGAAGGCCCAGGCCTTCGGGTCCGCCAGCGCCCATTCCGAGAACACCACGCCCACCGGCGGCGTGCCGACCAGCGTGTCGTAGTTGTCGGACCCCACGAGATGCCACATGGAACCGGACTTGAACCGGATGGTCATCATGTCCTCGCGGGCGCCCTCGCGCAGCGCCTTCGGAAAGGCCAGGTCGATGCGACGCCGGCCCTTATGCGGGTCGACCGCGTCCCAGATCGCTTTTCGCGCCTGACCGTATTGCGGCAGCATGTGCCAGTAGGTGCCGACGCGCTCCTGCGCCGCGCAGGCTGTCCAGTGCAGGCCCACATCGTCCTTGCCAGAGCGCCGGTGCCAGATCAGAAGCCCGCGCTTGCAGCCCGCTTCGAGCGCCTGCCAGGCCGGAAGCTGATAGTCCCGAGGTTGCCAGTCGTTCGGCAGTCGGATGCGTGCCACGGCCGGCTCCTTTTGTGTGGTTGGTTGGAGGCGTCACCCGCAGCGAGCCGACCGATGGAGGCCGGCGTTCTTGCGGAGGTCATGCCCATCTCCTATCTGGACAACAGGCCAGCCGAATGCCGCGGGAAGGGAGATCCACAATGAGAATCTGCATCAAGACATCGCTGGCGGCCCTCACCATGATCGCCGGTCTCGGGACCGCGGGCGAAAGGGCCGTGGCCGAGCCCGGCGCCTGGTTCGCCATCGGCGGCTGCTACCAGTCCAGCGCGGCGGCCAACCGGCAGGCGGCGAGACTGGGCGTCAACGTGGTCGACACCAACGACTATCCCAACTTCCGCAACGGCTGGTACTGCGCGGCCATCGGCCCCTTCGATCGCCGCAGCGCCGAGCTGAACCGCCAGCAGTTCATCGCCCAGGGCGTCCCCGATGCCTACGTCAAGCGGGGCTGGTGACACTGCTCCGCTCCGTCCGCCGCATTGGCACTGCGAGGGAAAAACCGGATTGGTTTCAAGAGGATTGGCGGCCGCGCCACAATGGGACATGAAGCCGGAGCCAAGGCGATTCACTCGGCAGGCGCCTGGGGCCCGAACCTCACGATCTCCACGACCAGAGGCCCGACGCCATCGCCCTCTCGCGGACTGCCGACCGCCTGAGGCACCCGGCCGTCAACCCGGTCGTTGATCTCCTTGATCGCCGAGACATCGCCCGACATGGCCTTCTCCACCAGCGCGCGGGCCACGCGGCGCAGCTTCTTCGTGACCACGCCGTCCGCCTCCTCCGCAACCTCGTTCAGCTCGAGAACGAGCGCGTCACGCATCAGCTTGTCGGGCTTGCTGCCCTTCGGCCGGGTCCTTCGTGTCGCCATGGGTTCCGCTCTCGGGCACTTGCGATCAGGTCGCGTCCTCGATGACGCTGAGCGTCTGCCCCTGGCCGAGCGCGATCAGCGCCTCGCCGAAGATCATCGGGCTTTCAGCGGTCGCGTCGACCGAGCGGCCGAGCCCATTCACCTCGTAGCGGACCTTGCGGCCCGGCTGCACGATGACCTGAGCGTAGCTGGTGTCAGTTGGCGCCGCGCTGGATGAGACCGCACTGGCAGCGACCGTCAACTGCTGCTTACCGAGATAGGGCTCGGCATGCACATAGGTAGAGTCGAAGTTGGGCTTGTCGGTCGAGTTCACGACCAGCGAGATCATGCCCGAGCGGTAATAGACATCGACGGTCGCGGTCATCGCGTCTTCTCCTGTCGCCTCGCGGAGGCGTGGGTCGGTTTCGGTTTGCGGGGTCGGCAGGACATCGGCCTGCACTCCTCATTTGGCAGCGCTTCGGCGCATGCACGCCCGCCGGGACACGCCGGGCCGTCGCCGCAGACGATGCAGGGATTGAAATGTCAGAGGGTCAGCTGAAGGATCGCGAGACCGGCGCCCGCCCGGGCGCACGAAGCCACGCTATTCGGTAATTGGCAATTTGCCCGACATTCGCGACAAAGATCAAACCAATAAATGTCGGACATGGAGGGCCCGCAGGATGGGAATGGCGCGCGCGGCTGGGCACCAGATTACGAGCAGAGTGGCGGCCGCCTATACCGCGGAAGCACCAAGCAGTTCGTCGCTTTCGAGGGCCAGCTCTACGGGGTGGTGCTCCATGTAACGGGCTCCGCCTTGGCCAACGCGCCGCGAGCAATCAGACCCAGCAAGTCTCCACTCTGGCGGTTCTTAAAACGGATACCACTTCTGTCCGGAGCCGATGCTCCTTATGAGTGACCGGGCAGCTCTATAGTGGCGACGCTCTGCCGCGACCCCTGTGGCCCGGCCGCGCCCGACGGCTATCACCGCCTGACATTGATATTTCTGTTATAAGCGCGCGCGACCTAGGAGGTGCGCGCGCAGTCACATAACATGCACAAAGAAAAAAAGACTGCGCGTATCCAAACAAAATCAAGCTATTGGGAGGACTCCACCATGATTCGTACCTTGCTAGCGGGGCTGCTTTCCGCTGCCCTCTTCGCACCCCAGTCGGCATCGGCCGGGCCGGACAAGCCGGCCGGGTTTCCCGAGCGCCCGCTGACCGTTGTCGTGCCTTATGGTACCGGCGGCGGCTCCGACACCATGGGCCGTATCTGGGCCAAGGCAATGTCGAAGATCGTCGGTGTAGAGATCCGTGTGATCAATCAGCCCGGCGCCGGTGGTTTCGCGGCGCTGCCGGATTATGTGGCGCGGCCCGCCGATGGCTATTCGATATTGCAGCATGTCAACTTCGTTGTCGAAGGCGAGGTGCTGGGCCGGACCGATATCAAGATTCGCGATAAGCTCGAGCCGATCTGCACGGCCAACAAAGCCTATAGCCAACTCTACATCCGCACGGACGACGACCGCTTCTCCGACTGGAAGTCCTTCGTCGAATACGCAAAGGCGAACCCCGGAAAAGTCAAGGTCGGCAACGTCAATACCGAGCTCGCCCAGGTCAAGCTGCTCGCCGACGCCATCGGCATCGAGGTGGAGCAGATCAATTTCAGCAAGCCCGCCGAACGCTACGCTTCGGCGATCGGCCGTCATGTCGATGTGCTTTACGAGCAGCCCGGCGACGTCAAGAGCTTCCTCGCGGCAAAGCAGATGAAGCCCATTCTAACGCTGGTCAAGGGCAAGGCGCCGGCCGAGTTCCCGGATGTCCCGATCCTGAGCGATATCGGCCAAGAGAACCTCGCCACGATCTTCTTGGCCCGCATGTTCCTGGTGCATAAGGACGCGCCGAAAGAGCGCAAGCGATATCTCGAGGCGGCCTGCCAGAAGGCATACAACAGCACCGCGTTCCAGGAGCATCTGAAACAGAAGAACCTCAATCCCGCGACCAGCCATCTGAACGCGAAAGACACATTGGCGCTGTTGCGGGAGCAGAAGGACGCCTTCAAGCGCTTCCACGGCAAGTGAGCGACAGGTGCAATTCTTGGCATGCGGCAGGTGTTGGGCCACACCACGCCTGCCGCGCGTCGCAGCGCTGAAGGGGCTCTAGCGATCATGCAGCGTCTGTTTGCAGAGACCGCAGGCTGGATCGTTCTGGTCGTCGGCATGTGGCTGTATAGCGGATCGTATGATCGGCCGATGTTCGGCACCGACATCAGCATCGTCTTATGGCCGCGTCTGCTGCTTGTGTTGATCGTGATCGCCGCGCTCATGCACGGCCTGGAACGCTACAACCAATTGCGGGCGGC
>JAKSBI010000428.1 GCA_022361215.1 Hyphomicrobiales bacterium
AGTGGCACGCCTATTCCGCGCGCGTGCTGCGGCAGCAATCGCGCAAGGTCGTCCTGCTGGCCGATCATTCGAAATTCGAGGCGGACAGCGACATCCGGTCCTTCGAGTATCGCGAGGTCGATGTCCTGGTCACGGATCGCGCGCCGCCGGACAGCCACGCCGCGGCCCTCGCCGAAGGCGAGGTCGAGGTGCTGTGGCCGGGGCAGAGGGCGGAGAGCTAGATAAGCGCTACGACGCCTGCAACGGCACGTCGGGCACCCAGAGATAGCCGTCGGCGTCGTAGATGTGGGCCTCGCGCAGGCCGTGGGGCTTGTCGGCGGGCTCGGCCAGGACCTCGAAGCCGGCCCGGCGGGCGGCCGCCACGGCCTCGTCCGGGTCGCGGCCGTGCAGGCGCAGCTCCGTGCCGCCGCCGCGCGCCTCGCCGTCGCCCGGCAGCCGGGCGTGGAGCGGATGACCGTCATAGGTGTGGTCGGCGTGCAGCATCCACTCGGCCTCGCCATAGCGCAGCACGGCGATGTCCGGATCGGAGTAGACCACCTCCGCCGTGAGCACGTGCCTCTGGAACGGCAGGGCCTGCTCGATGGAGCGCACCAGCAGATTGACGCCGAGGCCCGTGAGGCTCGCCCCGTATTGCGGGGCCGGCATCCAGGGATCGCCGGTTCGAAGCTTCGTCATCCCGTCTCCTCGCGCAGCGGCGCCACGGCCTCCAGAATGGCCCGCAGCTCGGCGTCGCGCTCGGCCTCCAGCTCCGCGATGGAGCGGTCGCCGGCGAGCGCCAGCACGTCCTCGACGATGCGTCGCTTGAAGGCGTCGTGCATCTCCGGCGGGCGCATGTCGGCCCAGCGGCGCTGCTGGGCCGGCTGGAGATGGTCCATGTAATGGCGGATACCGCCGGCCCCGCCGCCCAGATGATAGGTGGCGAACGGCCCCATCACGGCCCAGCGCAGGCCCGGCCCGTAGCGGAAGGCGCGGTCGATGTCCTCCGCCTCCGCGATGCCCTCCTGCAGCAGCGACAGCGCCTCGCGCCAGAGCGCCGAGTTGATACGGTTGACCATATGGCCGACGGCTTCCTTCTTCAGCACCACCGGCACCTTGCCGATGGTCTCGTAGACCGCGACGGCGCGGCCGACGGCTTCCGCCTCGGGCGACGCGCCGACGATCTCGACCAGCGGGATCAGATGGGGCGGGTTGAAGGGATGGGCGACGACCACCCGTTCCGGGGCCGCGCAGCGCGGCACGATGCGGCTGAGCGGGAAGGCCGAGGTGCTGGAGGCGATCACCACGCCGGGGCGGGCGGCGGCGTCGAGATCGGCGAGCAGGCCGACCTTCAGGGCCTCGTCCTCCGGGGCGCTCTCCTGCACGAAGTCGGCGCCGGAGGCGGCCTCGCCCGCGTCGGCGACGAAGCTCAGGCGCCCCTCGCCCTCGGCGCCCAGCGCGCGCAGATCGGGCGTGATACGCGCCACCGCCTCCCGGAGCCGCGGCTCGGCGCCCTCGGCCGGATCGCTGGCCACCACGTCGAGGCCGTGCGCCAGGAACGTCGCGGCCCAGCTGGCGCCGATCAGGCCGGTACCGACGACCGCCACGGTGCGGACGGGGGAGCTGGACATGACGGTGTCTCCCTGTTGCGGCTCGGGGGCCGGCTCAGACCCGGATCATCTTGCCCGGGTTCATGATGTTGTGGGGGTCGAGCGCGCGCTTGATCGCCCGCATCATGTCGAGCTCTTCCGCCGGCTTGTAGATCTCCGCCTCGTCGAGCCGCAGCCGGCCGATGCCGTGCTCGGCGCTGATCGAGCCGCCAAGGTCCACGGCGATGTCGTGCACGATACGGTTGACCTTCTCGCGTTCCGCCGCGAAGACGGCATCGTCCCAGTCCTCGGGCCTGAGCGGGTTGTAGTGCATGTTGCCGTCGCCCACATGGCCGAAGGAGACGGGACGGATGCCCGGATAGGCCGCCTCCAGCGCCGCGTCGGCCTTGGCCAGGAACGCGGCGACGCGCGAGACCGGCACGGAGACGTCGTGCTTGATGCTGGCGCCGGCGGGCTTCTGGGCGTCGGCCTGCTCCTCCCGGATCGACCAGAGCTTGTGCGCCTGATCGCCGGAGGCGGCGACCACGGCGTCGCGCACGAGGCCGTCCTCGAAGGCCGCGGCGAGCGCCTCGGCGAGCGGGTCGTGCAGGGTGCCGGGCGCGCCCTGGCCGGTCACCTCGGTCAGCACGTACCAGTCATGAGGCGCATCGAACGGGTCCTCGTGGCCTTCCAGATAGGCGAAGGCGTGATCGAGGCAGATGCGGCCCATCAGCTCGAACGCCGTCACGGCCTCGCCCAGCTCCTTGCGCAGATGGGCCAGCAGGCGCACGCTCGCCTCCGGGTCCGGCACCGCGGCCATGGCGGTCTGGGCGTCCGTCGGCTTGGGGAACAGCCGCAGCACGGCGGCGGTGATGATGCCGAGGGTGCCCTCCGAGCCGATGAAGAGCTGCTTCATGTCGTAGCCGGTGCTGTCCTTGCGCAGGCCGCGCAAGCCGTTCCAGACCCGGCCGTCCGGCAGCACCACCTCGAGGCCGAGCACCAGGCTGCGCGTGTTGCCGTAGCGCAGCACCTGGGTACCGCCCGCATTGGTGCCCAGATTGCCGCCGATCTGGCAGGAGCCCTCGGCGGCGAGGCTGAGCGGGAACAGGCGGTCGATCCCGTCCGCCGCGCGCTGTGCCTCGGCGAGCACGACGCCGGCCTCGACCGTCAGCGTGTCGTTGAGCGGATCGACCTCGCGGATGCGCTTCATGCGCCCCATGGAGACGATCACCTCCTCCCCATGCTCATGCGGCTGGCCGGCGCCGGTGAGGCCGGTGTTGCCGCCCTGCGGCACGATGGCCACCCGATGCTCGGCGCAGATCCTCACGATCTCCGCCACCTCCGCGGTGCTGGCGGGCCTGAGCACGAGCGCGGCACGTCCGTTCCAGCGGTCCCGCCAGCCGATGCAATAGGGCGCCATCTCCTCCGGATCGTCGAGATAGCCCGACGGCCCCACCACCGCCTTCAGGCGGTCCAGCACATCGGTCGGGGCTTCGGCAACAGTCTGGGTCATATCACTTGCTCACTGCATGGAAGCGAAAGCTCGGCCGCGATCGCTTCACCGATCACTGTATCCTTATCAGTCGCGATGTCGGTGCCGCGAGAGTCGCCTAGATCGAAGAGATCTGACGGGTCGGCCCTTCGCGCGGACTTGCCAAGATCCTGCTCGATAAGCTGGCGCACATACTCCGCGACGGAGATGCCGAGATCGTCCGCGCGGGCTTGAAGCCGCTGCCGAACTTCAGGATCCAGAACTATGCGCGTTCGCGATGTCATGATAACGCCGTTTCGTATTCGGACCTGTTCGTCCGCCAAGAAGCTGCATCCCACGTCAACATCATGCCCAACCTCAGATGCGCTTGAACTTGGCCATGGCCTCGCGGAAGGTCAGGCCCGCGTCGAGCTCGGTCTTGGCCTGGGCGTCGTCGGCGGAGAAGCGGGCGGCGAGCGCCGTCACCTCCTCGGCCAGCTCGTCGGGGATGCAGACGACGCCGGTGCCGTCGGCCACGATGATGTCGCCCTGGCGCACGCGCACGCCGCCGCAGGAGACCGGCTCGCCCAAGGCCGCCACGCGGATGCGGGTGCGGCCCGGCGTCGGCACCACATGGCGCGAGAAGACGGGGAAGCCGTACTCGATGATCTCCTCGCGGTCGCGCACGCCGCCGTCCACCACCAGCCCGGCGATGCCCTTCACCTTGGCCGCGTAGGACGCCAGCCCGCCCCAGGTGGA
>JAKSBI010000474.1 GCA_022361215.1 Hyphomicrobiales bacterium
CTACCATCGGTCTCGGGGTGCCACGCGGACGGGGGTACTCGTGGGGCCGTTCTTTATCGCTCGCGGCTATTCCGCGCTGACGCGCGGGCCTGCGCGGGCGCCCGAGACCAGGACCGGTTCCCGCGGGGCTGGCTCACGAGCCGTTGAGGACCCGTGTCGCGCGGCGATGGGTCTACCATCGGTCTCGGGGTGCCAGGCGGACGGGCCTTGCAATGGGACTGTGAGCCGGCCCGCCAGGGCCGAGCGCGCGACTGCGCGCCGCCCGGTCAGGGCGCCCCCGCGGAGGCCCGCGCGTCAGCGCGGAATAGCCGTGAGCGAAAAAAACCCTAAAACGCATGATCGCGGAACACGCGATCGATATCTCCGTTCCAGTCCCGCTCGTATTGCTCGAGCAACCTGTCGGCCGGCGTGCGGCCGTCCGCGACCATCGCCTCGAGGGTGCGCAGGTGCACGCGCTCGTCGTCGCCCATGGCATCGCGCCGGTCGCGCGCCTTGAGGCCGTCGGCGGCGATAGCCACCGCGCGCCGGGCCACGTCGAGCAAGGTGCCGTCGCGGAAGGGCGCCTTCAGGCCGAGCCGGGGCGTCGTATCCCGCAACTCCTGGCGTTCTTCCGCCGTCCAGTCCTTCACCAGGTCCCAGGCGGCGTCCAGCGCCGCCGCGTCGTAGAGCAGGCCGGCCCAGAGGGCGGGCAGCGCGCAGATGCCGCTCCACGGGCCTCCGTCGGCACCGCGCATCTCCAGGAAGCGCTTCAGGCGCACCTCGGGGAAGAGCGTCGTCACGTGGTCCGACCAGTCGGCCATCTGCGGCCGCTCGCCCGGCAGCGCCTTGAGCTTGCCCTCGAGGAACTCGCGGAACGAGCCGCCGGCCACGTCCACATAGCGCCCGTCCCGGACCACGAAATACATCGGCACGTCGAGGGCGTAGTCCACGTAGCGCTCGAAGCCCATGCCGTCCTCGAAGACGAAGGGCAGCATGCCGGTGCGGTCCGGATCGGTGTCGCGCCAGAGCTCGCTGCGGTAGGACAGGAAGCCGTTCGGCCGGCCCTCCTTGAAGGGCGAGTTGGCAAAGAGCGCCGTCACCATCGGCTGCAGCGCCAGGGAGACGCGGAACTTCTTCACCATGTCGGCTTCGTCCGCGAAGTCCAGGTTCACCTGGATCGTGCAGGTCCGGTACATCATGTCGAGGCCGTGGCCCCCGACCTCGGGCATGTAGCGCCGCATGATCCGGTAGCGGCTCTTGGGCATGCCCGGGGTTTCCTCGAGCGTCCATTTGGGCGAGAAGCCGATGCCCAGGAAGGCGATCCCCAAGGCCTCGCCGACCTCCCTCACCTGCTTCAGGTGGCCGCTGGCCTCGGTGCAGGTCTGATGCACCGTCTCCAGCGGCGCGCCGGAGAGCTCGAACTGGCCGCCGGGCTCCAGCGTGATCGAGCCGCCGAGGGGACAGTCGGGCTGCTTCAGCGCGATGACCGTCTCGCCCTCGCGTATGGGCTCCCAGCCGAAGCGCTCCGACAGGCCCTCGAGCAGGGCCCGCACCCCGTCCGGGCCGTCATAGGCCAGCGGGGTCAGATCGGCCATGTGAAAGCCGAGCTTCTCGTGCTCGGTCCCGATGCGCCACCGGTCCTTCGGCTTGCACCCCGCCTCGAAGTCCGCCACCAGCGCATCGCGCGATTCGATCAGCGGGCTGTCAAGGATGTCCTCGCGTGTCGACATTGGGCGCTCCCGGCATCCGGCCACCCTCCGGAGCGCGGCTCGGACCGCGGGATGAAGAGGGAACTGATGCGTGTTGAAGATGCCGTTATGGCGCGCGGGCCGGAGTCTGGCAAGTCGTACAAAGGGACCGCCAATCGCCGAGCACGGCGTTGACCAGCGCCAGCGCGGCCACCGCGGCCGTGTCGGCGCGCATCACCCGCGGCCCGAGCGAGACCGGCACCACGAAGGGGCGTTGCCGCAAGGCCTCCCGCTCCGTCTCGTCGAACCCGCCCTCGGGCCCGATCAGGACCGCCAGCGGCCCCGGCTCCACACCGGCGAGCGCCTCCACGGGCGAGGCGATCTCCGCCTCCTCGTCGCAATAGACGATGCGCCGCGCCGGCTCCCAGCCCTCCAGCAACGCCATGAGCTTCACCGGCTCGTGCACCTCCGGCACGCGCAGCACGCCGCACTGCTCGGCCGCCTCGACCGCGTTGGCGCGCATGCGCTCGAGCTTGACCCGCGACGTGACGGTACGCCTCGTCACCACCGGGCGGAGCGCTGCCACACCCATCTCGGTCGCCTTCTGCACCATGTAGTCGAGCCGGGCGTGCTTCAGGGGTGCGAACAGATAGTGCAGATCCGGCCCCTCCTGCTGGGGCCCGACCTGCTCGGTTACCTCCAGCGCGCAGCGCCCGCGCCCGACCGCCACCAGGCGGGCGCGCCATTCGCCGGTGGCACCGTCGAAGACGAGAATTTCGTCGCCTTGACCAAATCTGAGCACATTCAGCAGGTAGTTGGATTGCTGAGGCGTGCAGTCATGAGTCGCGTTCACGCCGAGTGGGGGGCGATCGAGAAAGAGACGGATCAGCTTCTTGCTCATGACACACTATCCTACGCCCCGCTTCCTGCCCGAGTCCGGCGCAAGGCAGACCATCCGCAGGGAGATCACAATACCCGTCGCCATCAAGATCGCGCGCGTTTCCGATCGACAGAAGCTTTTGCAGTTCGCAGCCGCATTTCGCAAGGAATCCGGCAGCGAGCTGAGACGCAGCGAATCGCGAGCCATCGGCCAGCTGCTGTCCGAGCCCGACCATGGCCGAGCCTATCTTATCTCCGCCCACGATCGGGTCATCGGCCATGCGGTCCTGTGCTACGGCTTCAGCATCGAATATGGCGGCCGCGACGCTTTCCTGGACGAGATCTACATCACGCCGGGCGCCCGCGGCCAGGGCATCGGCGGCCAGGTCCTCAAGCTGCTGGAGGCCGAGGCCACGGCCGATCGCGTCCGGGCGCTGCATCTGGAAGTGCTGGAGGATCACGTGCGCGTCGAATCGTTTTACCGGCGCGCCGGCTTCGCCGACCGCAACAGTACGCTGATGACCAAGCGGCTCACGGTCGGGGACCGCTTCGCCGCCTGACGGCGGCACCGCGCCCTAAAGCGTGTCTCCCGGCAGTGGATACCGGTTTCGGGAAAAAAGACATGCTTCGAGAAAGAGCTAGAGCATTGTCGCGACTCGGAATGATCGCGACATGCTCTAGCGATTTCCCGTCATGGCGGTCGTTCACACGCCCGAGTTGTGGGAAACATGTCGCGCCGTGTTCGGGAGCGGTTCCCGTGGACGCAAAAAGCCACTAGGCTCGGCGACGAGGTAACAGTCCGAGTCGAGCAGGGGTATGACGGACACTGCACCAGGAGGCGCCAGGCCGGTGCCCGCTGTTGCGGATGCCGTGCCGGGGAACTGGGTTGACCGTTGGGCACCCGGATTTGCCAGGCCGTATTTGAGGCTGGCAAGGGCCGACCGGCCCATCGGCGTCTGGTTGCTGCTCTGGCCATGCTGGTGGTCGGTGGCACTGGCCGGTCGTGCGGCCGGCGAAACGGCTCCCGATCTCTGGCTGCTGGTCCTGTTCGCCATCGGGTCCCTGGTGATGCGATCCGCAGGCTGCGCCTATAACGACATCGTCGACAAGAACTACGACGCCCGGGTGGCGCGCACCAAGTCGCGGCCGATCCCGAGCGGGCAAGTCAGCGTGCGCGAGGCGCAGATCTTCATGGTCGCGCTGTGCTTCGTCGGCCTTGCCGTGCTGGTGCAGTTCAACCTGTTCGCCATCGGTCTCGGCATGGCATCGCTGGCCATCGTCGCGGTCTACCCGTTCATGAAGCGCATCACCCACTGGCCGCAGCTCGTGCTCGGGCTGGCCTTCTCGTGGGGCGCGCTGATGGGCTGGGCGGCCGTGCATGGCGCGCTGGCCTGGCCGCCGGTCCTGCTCTATGCGGGCACGGTGATGTGGACCGTCGGCTACGACACGATCTACGCCCATCAGGACAAGGAGGACGACGC
>JAKSBI010000761.1 GCA_022361215.1 Hyphomicrobiales bacterium
CCCAGGCGGTTTGGCGGCCGACCGATAGGACGGAGCGATTTTCATGACTTTCAGACTTTCGACAGCGGCCGCCGCCGCGCGGCTGTTCCGGACCGGCCGCGTCGCGTTGCTGGGCCTTCTTGCGCTTGCATCCGCAGCACACGCCCAAAAGCCCACGCCCGTGATCGTCATGCCCGCCAAATCCGACCGGTTCGTGGACCGCGTCGAGGCGCTGGGTACCTTGCGCGCCAACGAAAGCGTCGTCCTGACCGCGCCGGTGACGGAGATGATATCGGCCATCCATTTCGATGACGGGCAGAGGGTGCAGGCCGGAACGGTCCTGGCCGAGCTGTTGAGCCGGGAAGAGCTGGCGCAGCTCGAAGAGGCGCGCGCCAGCCTGGCCGAGGCCGAGCGGCAATACGAACGGGTCAAGCCCCTGGCCGAACGCGGATCGTCGCCTGAATCCGTTCTGGACGAACGCCGCCGGCAGTTCGAGACCGCCAAGGCCAGGCTGGAGGCCATCAGGGCGAGACTGAAGGACCGGCAGATCGTGGCCCCCTTCGCGGGCGTGGTCGGTCTCAGAGACATCAGCGTCGGCGCGCTCGTCGAGCCGGGCGACACGATCACCCGGATCAGCGACGACAGCGTCATGAAACTGGACTTCACGGTGCCGGCGACCTACGTGGCGGACCTGCGCGTCGGCCTGCCCATCGTCGCCGAGGCGCGGGCGCTCGGCGACCGGACCTTCGAAGGAACGGTCTCCGGCCTGGACGCCCAGATCGATCCCGCCACGCGATCGATCATGGTGCGCGCCCGGCTGCCGAACCCGGAGCGGCTGCTGAAGCCCGGCCTGCTGATGACCGTCGAACTGCTGAAGAACCCGCGCCAGACCGTCGTGGTCGCAGAAGAGGCGTTGATCCCGCTGGGCCGGGACAACTACGTGCTGGTGGTGGACCGCTCGGACGAGACGCCGGTCGCCGACCGCCGCCGGGTCGAGGTCGGCGGACGCCGCCCGGGCGAGGTCGAGATTCTCAAAGGCGTGAAGGCCGGAGACCTCGTCGTCACCCACGGCACCTTGCGCGTCCAGTCCGGCCAGCAGGTCTCGATCACCGCGATCGAGGAGGAAGATGAGCCCCTCGACAAGCTTCTGGGCAAGGGCGGCGCGGGGTCAAGCTGATGGTTCTCTCGGACCTCTCCGTTACCCGGCCGGTCTTCGCCTCGGTTCTCTCCCTGCTGCTGATCGCCTTCGGTCTGGTCGCCTTCGACCGGCTGCCGCTGCGGGAGTATCCCGACATCGACCCGCCGGTCGTCTCGGTGGAGACGATCTATCCGGGTGCTGCCGCCAATGTCGTCGAGACCCGCATCACCGAGATCATCGAGGAGCGCATTTCGGGAATCGAAGGCATCCGGTTCGTCGAGTCGTCGAGCGAGGACGGCCGCTCCACCATCACGGTTGAGTTCGATATCCGCCGCGACGTGGACGCCGCCGCCAACGATATCCGCGATCGCGTCTCCGCCATTCTGGGCGACCTTCCCGACGAGGCCGACCCGCCGGAGATCCAGAAGGTGGACTCCAACGAGTCCGTGATCATGTGGCTCAACCTGGTCAGCGACCGCCTGACGGTGCCGGAGCTGACCGACTATGCCGAGCGCTATCTCGTCGACCGTTTCTCCGTTCTCGACGGCGTCGCGCGCGTGCGCGTCGGCGGCGGCCAGACCTACGCCATGCGCATCTGGCTCGACCGCAAGGCCCTGGCGGCGCGCGGGCTGACGGTGAACGACGTCGAGAACGCCTTGCGGTCGGAGAACATCGAGCTTCCCGCCGGCAGCATCGAGTCGCAAGAGCGGCAGTTCACGGTGCGCATCAAACGCGCCTTCCGGAGCGCGGACGATTTCCGCAAGCTGGTCCTGAGCCGGGGAACCGAAGGCCATCTGGTGCGCCTCGGCGACGTGGCGCGGGTGGAGCGGGGTGCGGTCGAGAACCGGACCTTCTTCCGCGGCAACGGCGTGCCGATGGTCGGCCTCGGCATCATCAAGCAGTCGACCGCGAACACCATCGAGGTGGCCCGGGCGGCCAAGGCCGAGAAGGACCGGCTGAACCCAACCCTGCCCGACGGCATGGAGATCAAGCAGAGCTACGACACCTCCGTGTTCGTGGAAGGCGCCATTCGCGAGGTCTACAAGACGCTCTTCATCGCGGTTGCGCTGGTCATCGTCGTGATCTTCCTGTTCCTCGGCAGCGTCCGCGCCATGCTGGTGCCGGCCGTCACGGTGCCCGTATCGCTGATCGCGACCTTCGTGGTGCTGTTCGCGCTGGGCTTCTCCATCAATCTTCTGACGCTGCTGGCGCTGGTGCTCGCCATCGGCCTCGTGGTCGACGACGCGGTCGTGGTCCTGGAGAACATTCACAGGCGCATGGACGAGCTCGGCGAAACGCCTCTCGTCGCCGCCTTCCGGGGCACGCGGCAGGTCAGCTTCGCCGTCATCGCCACGACGCTGGTGCTGATCGCCGTCTTCGTGCCGATCGCCTTTCTGGAAGGCGACGTCGGCCGCCTGTTCTCGGAGTTCGCCCTGACCATGGCGGCGGCGGTCGCCTTCTCCAGCCTGGTGGCCCTTAGTCTCTCACCGATGCTGGCCTCCAAGGTGCTCAAGCAGAGCGACGGCAAGACGGGCCTGACCGGCTTTCTGGACCGCCTCTTCGACCGGTTCCGGCGGGGCTACGAGGCGGTCCTGAGGGCGGCGCTGCGCCGATCGGTCGTCACCGTGGCCGGCTTCTTCGCCGTGCTCGGCGGCTCGGTCTGGCTCTACGACAAGGTGCCCTCCGAATATGCGCCGAAGGAGGACCGCGGCGCGTTCTTCGTCATCGTCAGCGGCCCCGAAGGCGCCTCCTACGCCTACATGAAGGAGTATATGGACGAGATCGAGCGGCGCATGATGCCGCTGGTGGAGAACGCGGAGTTCACGCGCCTGCTGGTGCGTGCGCCGCTCGCCTTCGACACCTACGAGAACTTCAACAACGGCATCGTCATCGTCGTCCTCAACGATTGGGCGAAGCGGCGCAGCGCCTGGCCGATCATGGCGGACGTGCGCCAGCGCCTGGCGGGGCTTCCCGGCGTGCGGGCCTTCCCGGTCATGCGCCAGGGGTTCAGCACCCGCATCCAGAAGCCGCTGCAATTCGTCATCGGCGGCGGCACTTACCGGGAGCTGGCGGAGTGGCGCGACACGCTGCTCAAGAAGATCAACGAGAACAATCCGGGTCTCGTCGGCATCGACTGGGACTACAAGGAGACCAAGCCGCAGATTCAGGTGCAGATCGACTACGACCGCGCCGCGGAGCTCGGCGTCACCGTCGGGAATATCGGCCGCACGCTCGAGTCCATGCTCGGCTCCCGCCGGGTCACGACCTATATCGAGACGGGCGAGGAGTATGACGTGATCCTCGAGGGCGAGCGCGACGTGCAGCGCACCCCGACCAATCTGCAGAACATCTATGTGCGGTCCAGCCGGACCAACCAGCTCATTCCGCTGTCGAATGTCGTAAAGCTGGAGGAGTTCGCGGACTCGACGCGGCTGAACCGCTACAACCGGGTCCGCGCGATCACCATCGAGGCCAACCTCGCCGACGGGCTGGCGCTGGGCGAGGCCCTGGCCTTTCTCGAGGGGCTGGTGCGCGAGCATCTGCCGGAGAGCGTCATCGTCGACTACAAGGGCGAGTCGCAGGATTTCAAGACGACGGGCCAGTCGATCGTATTCGTGTTCCTGCTCGGGCTCGTGGTGGTCTTCCTGGTTCTGGCCGCCCAGTTCGAGAGCTTCGTCCACCCCCTGGTCATCATGCTCACCGTGCCCCTGGCCATGGCGGGCGGTCTGCTCGGCCTTTATCTCACCGGTGGCACCCTGAACCTCTACAGCCAGATCGGGCTGATCATGCTGGTCGGGCTGGCGGCGAAGAACGGCATTCTCATCGTCGAGTTCGCCAACCAGCTCCGCGACGAAGGCATGGACTTCGCGGCCGCCATCGTCGAGGCCTCGGCAGTGCGTCTGCGCCCGATCGTCATGACGGGCATCACGACCGCGGCGGGCACCGTGCCGCTGATCCTCTCCTCCGGCGCAGGCGCCGAGACCCGGCTGGTCATCGGGGTCGTTGTCTTGTCGGGGGTGCTGGCGGCGACCTTCCTCACCTTGATCGTCGTGCCCGTGGCCTACAGCCTGCTGGCCCGGCGCACGGGCTCGCCCGGCGACGTCCGGCGACGGCTGCAGCGCGAGGAGAAGCTGGCGGCCACCTGAGCCTGACAGGCCCGCTTCGAGCGAAACGCGGTACGCCGTTCGCGCCGGCGGCCGCGGCACGACATGCCGTGACCGCCGCCCCGGCTTACGCTAAGTGTCTTCGGCGGGCATCGGCGACCTGTCGCGCTGCAGGCAGGTTCTCCGCATCGAAGAACAATTAACGACAAGGGAGGGTGGCGCCATGGCGCGCTGGACGGACGGATTCTCGAAGCGGCTGACGAGCTACGGCGACGACGCCTTCTCGCTTTACCTGAGAAAGGTGTTCCTGAAATCCATGGGCTACTCGGAGGAGGCCCTGGACCGGCCGATCGTCGGCATCACCAACACCTTCTCCAGCTACAACAGCTGCCACGCCACCGTCCCGAAG
>JAKSBI010000220.1 GCA_022361215.1 Hyphomicrobiales bacterium
GGCGCTGCCGCAGATCTGCCGCTCGGCCGCGCCGAGGTCGCCATCGCATGGGAAGCTCGGCTTGGCCGCCGTCCCGGCATCGCCCTCTGCAACCCGGCAGCGGACCGGCGCAGCGCCGGGCCGGACCAGCACGACCGCGTCCTTCCGGCCCTGCAGCTCGTAACCGCCGCCCAGATAGCGGAAGCTCGCGCCCGAGATGGCACGTCTGAGCGCCACTGGCTCCTGCCCGGCGAACGCAAGCGCGAGCCTGCTGCCGTCGGCCGAGAAGACGGCCTCGAACGACGGCCCGCCGCCACAGGCATAGTGCGTCGTCGTCTCTGCCTCCGCACCGCCGCCGACCAGCAGCGAAACCGCAGCAACCGCCCAGAACCTCACATGCAAGGGTCCCCTCCCGCTCGAAGCCGCATCGATTGGGTCTGGAAGGTAGGCCATGACGCGCGCTGCGACCAGACCGTCGCGTCGCGGCCATTGAGCCCGGCGCGGAGTTGGGCGAGAGTGCCGGCCAAGAACCAATCGACCGGGAGGGACCGTGTGACCGACAGACGAAAGATTTGGCGCTCCCAGCTCTATGTGCCTGCGAACAATCCGCGGTTCATCGACAAGGCCCACACCCGCGGCGCCGACGCCTACATTCTGGACCTGGAGGACAGCGTCCCCGCGAGCGTCAAGGCCGCGGCCCGCGTCGCCCTCGGCGAGGCGGTGCCGAACGTCAAGCAGAGCGGCGCCGACGCGCTGGTGCGCATCAACCGGCCGCTGCGCTGGGCCGTGGACGACATCGCGGCCGCGGTGGCCGCCGGCGCCGACGGCCTGCTGCTGCCCAAATGCGAAAGCGCCGACCATGTGCGGCTGCTGGCCGAGACCGTGGCCGACTGCGAGCACGACAGCCGCCGCCCGCCAGGCGACGTTGGCCTCATCGTCCTGATCGAGACCGCCGCGGCCTTCTTCCGCGCCGCCGAGATCGCAGCCGCCGACGCGCACATGGTCGGCCTGGCGCTGGGCACCGAGGACATCGCCGCCGACGTGGGCATGGTGCCGGCGCCCGAGACCCTGCTGGCGCCCAAGCAGACCGTCATCTTCGCCGCCCGCGCCGCGGGCGTGACGCCCTACGGGCTGGTCGGCACGGTCGCCGACTACAAGAACCTGGACAAGGTGCGGCGCATCGCCGAGCTCTCGAGATCCTGCGGCGCGCGCGGCGCGGCCTGCATCCACCCCACGGTGGTGCCGGTCCTGAACGAAGTGTTCAGCCCGAGCGCCGAGGCCATCGCCGAGGCCGAGCGCATCCTGGCGGCCTACGAGGAGGCCACGGACGCCGGCATCGGCGCCATCACCGTGGACGGCAAGATGATCGACGTGCCGGTGGTGGAGCGCGCCAGGAAGCTGCTGGCCGAGGCGCGGCAGTTCGCGGAGAGATGAAGCCCGGGGTCAGCCGGCCCGCCGCCGGTCGATGGAGACGGCGAGCGCGCACATCAGCTCGAACATGAGCGAGACGCCGACGAACGCCGTGTTGCCGGTCGGATCGAAGGGCGGCGAGACCTCCACCAGATCCGCGCCCACGAGGTTGAGGCCATAGAGCCGACGGATCATGCGCTGGGCCTCGAAAGTGCTGAAGCCGCCGATCTCCGGCGTGCCCGTGCCCGGCGCATAGCTCGGATCGAGGCTGTCGATGTCGAAGCTCACATAGGTCGCCGCATCGCCCACGATCTCGCAGGCCTCCGCCATCACGTCCTCCATACCCCGGTCCATCAGCTCGTCGATCATGACGATGCGCACGCCCCGCTCCTTGCCCCAGGCGATATCGGCCCCGTCGACCAAGGTGCCGCGGATGCCGATCTGCACGACCCGCTTCGGGTCCAGCAGGCCCTCCTCGATGGCCCTTCGGAAGGGCGTGCCGTGGGTGTAGCCGAACTCGCCGAAATACTTGTCGAACAGGTCCGTATGGGCGTCGAAATGGACCATGGCGAGCGGCTCGGATCGGGCGAGTGCCCGCAGGATCGGCAGCGAGACCAGATGGTCGCCGCCTGCGGTCATCGGCGTGATGTGACGATCCGCGACTTTGCCGTAAAAGGTCGTTACCCGCTGGAGCGTGTCCTGCACGTCCGCCGGGTTCACCGGGCAGTCGCCAAGCTCGGCACAGTTCACCAGCTTGAACGGGCTGACGCCAGTATGGGCATTTGCCATGCGAATCATGGTGGAGAGATCGCGAAGCTGCCGCGGTCCGTGGCGGGCGCCGGGGCGGTTGGTGGTGCCGCCGTCCCAGGGGATGCCGATCAGCCCGATGTCGACCTGGCCCGCCGCCGCGTCGTCGAGGTCGACCCAGGGCAGGCGCATGAAGGTCGGCACGCCGGCGAAACGCGGGAGCTGCATGCTTGAGACCGGCTCGAACGGCGGGGGCGTCTTTGTCATGTCGGTGACCTGCGTTAGAGGGAAACTTTGATCCGGACCGAGCGGAGCCGAGCGAAACGAACGAAAGATGTTCAGCCATCCCGCCTTCGACGACCACGAGCGCTTAATCTACGCCTATGACGATGCAAGTGGACTATCCGCAATCGTCGCAATTCACAATACCGTGCTCGGGCCCGCCTTCGGCGGCTGCCGCATGTGGCCCTATGCGAACGAGAGCGAAGCCCTGACCGACGTGCTGCGCCTCGCGCGCGGCATGACCCACAAGGCGGCGATCTGCGACCTGCCCTATGGCGGCGGCAAGGCGGTGATCCTCGGGGACCCGGCCAGCGAGAAGACGCCCGAGCTGCTCAGGGCCATGGGCCGCGTGGTGGAGGGCATGCACGGCCAGTACATCGTCGCCGACGATGTCGGCATCGGCCTCGCCGACCTTGCCGTGATGCGGCAGGAGACGTCTCACACCGCGGCCGCCACGGAATCGGCGCAGGCCCCCCTGCCCGTGACCGCCTTCGGCGTCCTGATGGCCATCGAGGCCGCCGTGGCGCATCGCCTCGAACGCGCCGAGCTTGCCGGGCTGCGGGTCGCGGTCCAGGGCCTCGGCAATGTCGGCGGCCCCCTCTGCCGGCTCCTGAAGGACTGGGACGCCGATCTGGTCGTCACCGATATCGACGCGGAGCGGCTGGCCGCAACCCAGGAGACGCTCGGCGCCAGGGCCGTCGCGCCCGACGAGATCTACGACCAGGACGTGGACGTCTTCGCGCCCTGCGCCCTCGGCGCCGTGCTGACGGACGAGACGATCCCGCGGCTCGGCGCCAAGATCGTCTGCGGCGGCGCCAACAACCAGCTCGAAGCGGCGCGCCACGACGCCATGCTGGCCGCGCGCGGCATCACCTTCGTGCCCGACACCATCGCCAGCGCCGGCGGCGTCATCGATTTCAGCCGCGAGCGCGTCGACGACAGGCCCGAAGCCGTCCTGACCGCGGTCACGCGCCTGCGCGAGATCACGGCCGACGTGCTGGCCCGCGCCGCCGCGAGCGCCGAGACCCCGCTGACGGTCGCGGACCGGATCGTCCGGGAGCGTCTCGAGGCCGCCAGGCTGGCCCGCCGTGCCGGTTTATCGACCTAGAGCATGTCTCCCGAAAGTGGGTACCGGTTTCGGGACAAAAGACATGCTTCAACGAAGAGCGAGAGCAATGGCGCGAATCAGAATGATCGCGACAGGCTCTAGAGCCATTCCCCGTGGGCATGGAGGCCCCCAACTGACCGGACATGTCATGCGGGCGGCGGAGCGCGCAATCTGTGCTATGATGCGCGGCTTCAGTGGCGACTCATGATCGCGGTGGGAGCGGGGTCATCATGAGCATCATCTCCTGGGAGCTGGAGACGGACAACCGGATCGTGTCCGTCGCCGGGGATTGGACGTCGTTCGCGTCCGAGAACGGCGCGCCGGAGCTCGCGCCCGCGTCGGTCGTCGGGCAGAGCCTGTGGACCTTCGTCCATGGCAGCGAGATCCGCAGCATGTACACCCAGATGTTCGAGCGCGCACGCGCCACGCGGGAGCCGATCCGCTTTCGATATCGCTGCGATGCGCCCAACTACCGCCGCAACATGCGGATGTCGATCGAGCCCGCGGGCGACGGCCGGCTTTACCTGCAGAGCGAGATGCTCGGCGAGGAGCCCCGGCCCTGGATCGGCGCCCTCGACCGCGAGGCCCGGCGCTCGGACACGCTGCTCGACATCTGCAGCGTCTGCCGGCGCGTTCACGTGCCGCACAGCCGCTGGCTGGAGCCCGAGGACGCGGCAGAGCATCACGACGCCCTCCTGGGCGAGGACGCGCCCATGCTGGTGGAGCGGCTCTGCGACGACTGCGTGCAGATCCACGGCGGCGTCCGCTATCTGGTGACCGACTTCACCGGCGGCACGGCGGACGGTCCCGTGCCGCTGGTCGTCTTTCTCCACGGCGGCGGGCACGACCGGTTCCTGCTGCGGCTGCAGGCCCCGCCGCGCCTGGGCGGGCTGATGACGGACCGGCCGTTCCTGCTGCTGTCGCCGGTCGATCCGGCCTCCCACAAGTGGCAGGACGCCGATCTGGACGGCATTCTGGAGCAGGTCGTCTCGCGCTATCCGGTGGACACGAGCCGGATCCACCTCACCGGCGTCAGCGCGGGCGCCACCGAGATCTGGAACTGGGCCAAGCGCGCCGAGCGATCCTTCGCCTCCCTGGTCCCGATCGCCGGCTATCTGACCGATGTCGGCGGCTTGCCGCGCACGCGCGTCTGCGCCGTGCACGGGCGCCGCGACAAGGTGGTACCGCTCGAAGCCGTCTCCGACATCTACGGCAAGATCCCGCAGCTCGGAGACGACAGCCGGGTCATCGTCTACGACGACGGCGAGCACGACGTCTGGTCGCGCGCCTACCGGGACCCGGACATCTGGTCCTGGATGCTGCGCTAGAGCATGTCTCCCGAAAGTGGATACCGGTTTCGGGACATAAGACATGCTTCAACAATGAGCTAGGGTCTGTGGACACTTGCCAATTCCGGCGCACTACGCCGGCACCATCGAACGCGCAAGAGTCACACCATGGCGAACAACACCGAGATCGAGATCCGCGGCGACCAGTTCTTCCTCAACGGGGAAGCCACCTATCGGGGCGTGAGGTGGCAGGGCCGGCGGATCGAGGGACTGCTGCTGAACACCCGCATGGTCCAGGGCATCTTCGACGATCTCAATCCGGAGACACGCGGGCAATGGGCCTATCCGGACACGGGCGCCTGGGACGCGGACCGCAATACGCGGGAGTTCGTGGAGGCCATGCCCGACTGGCGGCCACACGGCGTTCTCGCCTTCACGATCAACCTGCAGGGCGGCAGCCCCTACGGCTATTCGAAGGAACAGCCCTGGATCAACTCGGCCCTGGCGCCCGACGGCGCGCTGCGGCCGGACTATCTGGCCCGCCTGACGCGCGTTCTCGACGGGGCCGACGCCCTCGGCATGGCGGTCATTCTCGGCCTCTACTATTTCGGCCAGGAAAAGGTCATGCAGGACGAGGCCGCCATCGCCCGCGGCGTGGACAACGCCGTCGACTGGGTGCTCGCCCAGGGCTGGCGAAACGTGCTGATCGAGATCAACAACGAGTGCAACGTCCGATACCGGCAGCCCTGTCTGCTGCCGGACGGGGTGCACGCGCTGATCGAGCGGGCCAGGAGCCGGTCGCGCGACGGGCGGCGGCTCCTGGTCGGCACCAGCCATGGCGGCGGCTTCGTCCCGCAGCCCAATGTGGTCGCGGCCAGCGACTTTCTCCTGGTTCACGGCAACCACATCACCGAGCCCGAGCGCATCCGCGAGCTGGTACGCCGGACCCGCGAGGTCGAGGGGTACCGGCCCATGCCCATCCTGTTCAACGAGGACGACCATTTCGACTTCGACAAGCCGGACAACAATTTCCTGGCAGCGCTCGACGCGTACGCCTCATGGGGCTTCTTCGACTACCGCATGGAGGGCGAGGGCTTCGACGACGGCTTCCAGAGCGTGCCCGTGAACTGGCGCATCAGCTCGCCGCGCAAGCGCGGTTTCTTCGAGCTGGCCAAGCGCATCACGGCAGGAGACTGAGGCGGCTCCCGGTCTGGGATCTCTCGGGATTGCACCGATCCACCCACCCTTCGCCGTCATTCCCGCGAAAGCGGGAATCCATTGGCATCAGCGGCGAAGCGAAGGAGCCAGATCGTGGTGCGCGAGAGGTCCAACCGCGAGCCGATGGTCCCTGCCGCGTGGCGAGGTGGAATGGATTCCCGCTTTCGCGGGAATGACGAGAGGGAGGCGGGAAATGGGTTCCATCGAACGGGAAAGCCTCTACCCCCGGTTCCACACCGATATCGGCGGCTTCTTCTCTCCGAACGCGAAGGCGCGCTCGAAGGCGCGGGCCGCGCGCAGCAGCAGCGCTTCCTCGAAGGGCCGGCCGATGAGCTGGAAGGCTGCCGGCAGGCCGTTGGCCGTGAAGCCGCAGGGCACGCTGATCGAGGGGAAGCCGAGCAGGTTCACCGGGCGCGTGCAATGGCCCGAGGTGCCGATCATCTTGGAAAAGCCGGGATTGGCGCCGATATCGGACTCCGCGATGGTCGGGATCTCGAAGGGCCAGACCGGGGCGAAGACCAGATCGACGTCGTCGAAGACCGTCTCCAGGGTCAGCCGGGCGAAACGCCGGCGAAAATCCAAAGCCCTGACGTAGACCTCGCCGGGGATGAACAGGCCGGAGATCATGCGGCTGAGGGTCTGATCGCAATACGCGCTCGCCTGCTCTCTCAGCCAGGCGCTGTGCACGGCCGCAGCCTCGACGCAGATGATCAGCGTGGTCAGCCGATTGGTCCCCTCGATCTGATCGAAGGTGACGGAGCGGAATTCGGCGCCCAGCGACCCGAGCACGTTGCGGGCCTCGTCGAGGCTGGGCATGACCTCGGGCGTGGCCGCGTTGAAGAAGTGGTTCTCCGGAATGCCGATGCGCAGGCCCTGCATGCCGTCCTCGATCTCCGCCATGTAGTCCGGCACGGGGAAATCGACGGAGCCCGCATCCTTCGGGTCGTGGCCGGCGATGGCTTGCAGCACCAGGGCGGCGTCGCGCACCGTGCGGGTCAGCGGACCGACCGTGTCGAGGCTGTGGGAGAGCGGGAAGACGCCGCTGCGGCCGACGCGCCCGAAGGTGGGCTTCAGGCCGACCAGGCCGCAGGCCGCCGCCGGCAGCCGGATCGAGCCGCCCGTGTCCGAGCCGAGCGCCGCGGGCACCAGGCCCGCCGCCACGCAGGCGCCGGAGCCGCTCGACGAGCCGCCGGTGACGTGGTCCGGGTTCCAGGGGTTGCGCACGTGGCCCGTATGGGAGTTGTGGCCTGTGGTGCCGAGGGCGAACTCCACGGTGTTCAGGCGCGCGATGTCGAGGGCGCCCGCCGCGTCGAGCCGCGTGCAGACCGCCGCCGTCTCGCCGGCCACATGGCCCGCCAGGATGGTCGAGCCCGCCTCCAGGCACCAGCCTTCGCGGAAATAGAGGTCCTTGTGCGCCAGGGGCGCGCCCAGCAACGGCGCATCCGTCTTGCCCGCGGCGATCTCCGCATCGCGCCGCGCGGCCTCGGCGAGGGCATGGCCGCGCTCCATCCGGGCGACGGCGTTGAGCTCGGTGCCGATGGTCTCCAAGGCGTCGAGGTTGGCCGTTGTCAGCTCCTCGACGCTGAAGGTGTTGTTGCGAACGCCTTCGACGCTCTCCTCGATCGTCAGGCCAAGAAGGTCTGCGCTCATGAGCCCGCGTCCCGCTTCGCCGCCGCCATCGCGGCGAGCTGCTGGGCGTAGGCGTCGGGCGAGGCCGGCTCGCGCGGGTCCGGTGTCCGGTCGGTGGCGGCCTCCACCATTCCGGCGGCGCCCCGGCGCGCCTCGTCGATCGTCTCCTGCGAAATGCCCTGGTTGCGCAGCGCCTCGATCCAGGCTGCAGGTCCCTCCAAATCGGACGGCATAACACCTCCCCTTCGTTCAATCTTCTCAAGCCGACAGGCCGTGCTACTCTTATGGGAGCGGTGCGGAACGATCCACAAGTTTCGCGAAACCAAGCCGGAAATCGAAGAGGACACGTCCGATCCCATGCAACGCCAACACGATATGGGCGGGCTCGACGCCGGTCCGGTGGACCGGGAGGAGCACGAATACGATCCCTGGGAGAAGCAGGTGGACGCCATCCTGCGCCTAGTCTCCGACAAGAAGCGCCGGATCATGACCGTCGACGAGCTGAGGCGCGGCATCGAGGACTTGGGGCCCGGCGCCTACAACGAGATGACCTATTACGAGCGCTGGATCGCCTCGGTCACCGAGAACCTGCTCGAGAAGGGCGTGATCACCGTCGAGGAGCTGGGGCGTGCCATGGAGGACGCCAAGCGCCAGTGGCGGGCGGAGGCGGAGACATGAGCGCCGCGCCGCGCTTCGCGCCCGCCGAGACGGTCCGCGTGCACGCCTGGACGCCGCCGGGCCATGTGCGCACGCCCTACTATCTGCGCGGCCATGTGGGCAGGGTCGAGGCCGTCATCGGCACCTTCCACAACCCGGAGGAGCTGGCCTACGGACGCAAGGACGGGCCGTCGGTCACGCTCTACCGCATCAGCTTCGCATCCTCGGATCTCTGGCCCGACGCCGCGACCAAGGATGGCGACCGGCTGATCGCCGACATTTACGAGCACTGGCTCGAACCCGAGACCTGAGGACCGACCCATGAGCGAGCAGCACACCCACACCCACGCGCATCCCCACCCCAAGCAGCCGGACCTCGAGGACACGCCGCTGACCCACTACCAGGCCATGACCTATGCCGTGGCCGGCCTCCTGATCGAGAAGGGCGTCGTCACGGCGGACGAGATGCGGGCGCAGCTCGAATCCATCGACGCCAAGTCGCCCGCCGCCGGCGCCCGGATGGTGGCGCGCGCCTGGATCGATCCGGCCTTCAAGGCGCGCATGCTGGAGGACGTCAACGCGGCCGCCGAGGAGCTCGGCCTCGACGCCGGCCACATCCCGATCCGTGCCGTCGAGAACACGGGCCGGACCCACAACGTCATCGTCTGCACGCTCTGCTCGTGCTACCCGCGCATGCTCATCGGCCTGCCGCCCGACTGGTACAAGTCCCGCGCCTACCGCTCCCGCACCGTGCGCGAGCCCCGCGCCGTGCTGGCCGAGTTCGGCACCACGCTGCCCGACGACGTGAACATCGTCGTCCACGACAGCACCGCGGATCTGCGCTACATGGTGCTGCCGAAGCGCCCCGACGGCACGGACGACCTGAGCGAGGCCGAGCTGGAGGCCCTGGTGACCCGAGACTGCATGATCGGCGTCGCCCTGCCGAAAGCGCCGGGCAGCTAGGCGGCGGCGCTGCCCGAACCCTCGCCCGTCATTCCTGCTTTCGCACACTGGTGTCTGGGATTTTCGAAGAAGTCGATCTGCACGGCGGTCGCAGCGGTGGCTTCCGGCCGAGGCTCGTGCGCTCAAACAATCGTCGGGGAGGTCTCCTCCGGCGTCATCCCGGCGCAGGCCCAGTGGTGTCCGGGATTTGAGCGCAGCCTGTCCCCAACCGTCGTCATTGCCGGGCTTGACCCATAGCTGTCCGGGCATGACGAAAATCGAGGGCACGGCAGACTTTCATAATCGATGTTTGGACACCGTGTTCCCGGCTGGAAACCAAGGCCGCGCCTGCCATGCAGACCGACACGCTCCCAAAATCCCGGACACCACTGGGCCTGCGCCGGGATGACGCCGCGTGAGAGCTGTGGCGAGAGTGTTTCCCGCTCCCGCAGGAATGACGGCGTGAGAGTGGAGCTCTATGGATGACCAACAGCACTCAATCGAGCTCTTTGGAGCGAAAATTGCCCCCGCCGCATTGACGGTTGCGCAGAAATCGCTATCGCTAGAGGCCCCAAGGAGGAAACGGTGAACAACGGACAAGGGGCCAACAGTATTGTCGTCGACACGACGACGCGTATCTTTCAAGACCTGGGCGACCCGCAAACACTCAACAATACGCCCGACGACAGTTGGATCATCCCACTCTGGCAGGCACTGGAAGAGAACGGGCTGACGCTCGCCTGGGTGCCGGACGATCTCGGCGGCGCCGGCGCCGACATTGCCGACGGCTTCGACGTGCTGCAGGTGGCGGGCGCGTTCGCCGTGCCGGTGGCACTGGCCGAGACCTTGCTTGCCGGCTGGCTGCTCGGCCGGGCCGGTCTCGCCTCTCCGCAAGGCCCCATGACTGTTGCGCCCGTGAACGACGACGAGCGCGTCCGGCTCGGCGGTGACGGCAGGTTGTCCGGCCGTGCCGGCGCGGTGCCGTTCGCGCGCGACGCGGCGCATCTCGCCGTCCTGGCCGAGCGCGACGGCGTGCCCGCGGTCGCCCTGGTCGAGGCCTCGGCCTGCGCCATAGCCGAGAGCGCCGGTCTCTCCGGCGATCCGCGCGACATGGTGAGCTTCGACGGCGTCGCGCCGCTTGAGACCCGCGACGCCCCGGAAGGTCTCGACTGGGAGGCGCTGCGCCTCATGGGCGCGGCCGTGCGGGCCCAGCAGATGGCCGGCGCGCTTCAGGGCATTCTCGATCTCTCGGTGGAGTACGCCAAGGAGCGCGTCGCCTTCGAGCGGCCCATCGCCAAGTTCCAGGCGGTGCAGCAGAACCTGGCGCGGCTCGCAGGCGAGACCGCCGCCGCCTTGGCCGCGGCCGGATCGGCGGCCGACACCATCCAGCAGGCTCAGGACTTCGACGCGGCCGTCTTCCTCGAGGTCGCCTCGGCCAAGATCCGCGTCGGCGAAGCGGCGGGCGAAGGCGCGGCCATTGCGCACCAGGTGCACGGCGCCATCGGCTTCACCCAGGAGCACATCCTGCACCGCTAC
>JAKSBI010000342.1 GCA_022361215.1 Hyphomicrobiales bacterium
ACGCTGCTCCGGCACGGCAGCGCGGCACAGAAAGAGCGCTACCTGCCGGAGATCGCCTCGGGAAAGCTGCGCCTGCAGGCCTTCGGCGTCACCGAGCCGACCACGGGCACCGACACCACCCAGCTCAAGACCCGGGCCGTGCGCGAGGGCAACCAGTATGTGGTCAACGGCCAGAAGGTCTGGACCAGCCGGGCCCTGCAGTCGGACCTGATGCTGCTGCTCGCCCGCACCACGCCCGCCGACGAGGTGAAGCGGCGCAGCGACGGGGTCTCGGTCTTCCTGGTCGATCTCCGTGAAGCCGTCGGCAACGGCGTCGAGATCCGCAAGCTCGACGCCATGGTCAACCACAACACCACCGAGGTCTTCATCGACAACCTCAAAGTGCCGCCGGAGAACCTGATCGGCGAGGAGGGCAAGGGCTTCCGCTACATCCTCGACGGCATGAACGCCGAGCGCATCCTGATCGCCCATGAAAGCCTCGGCGACGCCAAATACTTCATCCGGCGCGCCATCGACTACGCCAACGAGCGGGTCGTCTTCGGCCGGCCCATCGGCCAGAACCAGGGCATCCAGTTCCCCATCGCCCGGGCCTATGCCGAGACCTCGGCCGCCGAGCTGATGGTCCGGAAGGCCGCGGCGCTGTTCGAGCAGGAGCAGGACTGCGGCGCCGAGGCCAACATGGCCAAGATGCTGGCGGCCGACGCGGCCTGGCACGCGGGCGAGGCCTGCATGCAGACCTTCGGCGGATTCGCCTATGCGCGCGAATACGGCATCGAGCGCAAATGGCGCGAATGCCGCCTCTACCAGACGGCGCCAATCTCCACGAACATGATCCTGGCCTATGTCGCGCAGCACGTGCTGGGGCTGCCGCGGTCCTATTAGAGGGGGCCGCAAACCTGTGGCCGGTGAAGGCCACGAAGTCGGAGGTCCGATCGTGATCCGTGTCGTCTATCGGTGGAAGGTTGGGGAGGCGAACCGTGCGGCGTTCAGATCGGCATGGGCGGAGGCGACAACAGCGATCAGGGCCGAGACGAATGGCGCGCGCGGAAGCCTGATGCTGGAAAGCTGCGACGACCCGGCCGAGGTCCTGACCGTCGCGCATTGGGACAGCTTGGACCAGTGGAAGGCCTTCATCGGCGCCGCGCCGCAAGGCCAGATGAAAGACATGCACGATCTGGCGGAGCTGGTCTCGAGCACGCCGTTCCGTCTTGTCGAGGATCACACGGTTTAGGATCGGCCTTACCTTCGATTGATCCATGATAAGGCGGGCTCGCGAGATCCGGTGCATAGCCGCCTGGAATCACGGCATGGCCGCCGCTCGATAGGCAGGCGCCGGCCGCACACGGCGGAGCACCACGAGCCATCCTGAGCTATCTCGTAGAAACCCTTGGAGACGGCTGGACCACGGTCCTGGGCGGCCTGGCGATCGGCCTGGTCTTCGGCTCCGCGGCCCAGCAGAGCCGGTTCTGCATGCGCGCGGCAGTGATCGAGTCCGCGGCCGGACGGATCGGCGAGCGGTTCATGGTCTGGTTCCTGACCTTCTCCACCGCGGTCGTCGCGACCCAGACGCTCATCCTCAGCGGTGCGCTCGACGTTTCGGAGGCACGCCAGCTCTCCGCCACCGGCAGCCTTTCCGGCGCACTGATCGGCGGCACCATGTTCGGCGCCGGCATGATCCTCGCCCGCGGCTGCTCGAGCCGGATCCTGATCCTCTCGGCGACCGGCAACCTGCGCGCGCTCGTCACCGGGCTGGTGCTGACGGTGGTGGCGCAGGCGTCGCTGCGCGGCATTCTCTCGCCCACCCGGCAGCAGCTTGCCGAACTCTGGACCGTTCCGGGCGGCAGCGCCCGCGACCTGCTCGCCTTTGCCGGTGGAGGGAGCCAGATCGGCATGCTGATCGCCATCACCGGCTTCCTGCTGGCCGTGGCGCTTGCGGCGCGACGGGGCATTCCGCGTCGCGGCTGGGCCGGCGGTGTTGCCATCGGCGTCGTGGCCGCCCTGGCGTGGACGTTCACCTATGCGCTGTCCCAGCTGACATTCGAGCCGACGCCGGTCATGGGCATCAGCTTTGTCGGGCCTTCAGCCGATACGCTGATGGGGCTGATCAATACGCCCGCGCTGCCGCTCACCTTCGATCTCGGCCTGATACCGGGGGTATTCACGGGCTCCCTGATCGCCTGCATCGTCGCCGGCGAATTCTCGCTGCAGGGCTTCGAGGGCGGAGCGAACATGATCCGCTATCTGAGCGGCGGCGTGCTGATGGGCTTCGGCGGCATGCTCGCCGGCGGCTGCACGGTCGGCGCGGCGCTGACGGGCAGCTCCGTCTTCTCCCTCACCGCATGGGTCGCCATGGCGTCGATGTGGGTCGCAGGAGCGGCGATGCACAGGGCGCTCGACCGGCGCGGCCCCTTGCCCGAGCCCGCGCCGAACAGGCTTTCGGAACCGGCCGGCATCGTGATGTCCCCGGGCACCGGTCGGAGCTTGTCCGAGACCCGCTGACGGCGACGCCGCCTCTAAATCTCGTCGAACAGGCTCAGGAGCTTGTAGACGGTATTGTGGTTCCTGATCGTCAGCTGCCGATAGATGGGGGCGGCCGCCAGCTTCATGTACGTGGTCCTGGTCAGGTGTTGCTTCGAGACCGACCAGAAGATGACGCCCGGCCCGGCCGTCACGCGCTCGATATCCTCCTTTGGTGACGAAAGCTGCGCCAGGGCGCGCTTCGGCGAATGTCCGGCGAACGTGAAGAGGGCGTTGTGCTTCTGGTCCTCGTTCCTGCCCCAACCGTCCGGTGCCGCGCCGATGGCCGCCTTGTACCGGCGCTCGGACAAGACGACGGAGCGCGCCGCGTAGGAGAAGCGATCCGACAACGTCTGCTCGATCGCTGCGGTCAAGTCCTTGGCGCTCGTCTGCTCAGATCGGAACAGCACGTTCCCGCTTTGAATGTAGGTGCGGACGCTGCGGAAGCCCTGGTCCTCGAAGCACTGCTTCAACGCGTCTTTGGGAATCACGTTCTTGCCGCCGACATTGATGCCTCGCAGCAGCGCCAGGAACTTCGGCCTCCGGTCGTTCATGCAGACACTCCCGCTCGCGCCACATCGATGAACAGGACCGTACACGGACCACCTTCCGGCGGTAAACGGCACCTGAAGGCAAAACCGCCACGCGCGCCCCTGGCGCCCGGCCGCGACTTGTGCCACATCTGAGAAAACCCTTGAGGAAACCCAACGGAGGCATCAAGTCCCATGATCGATACGCCAAGCCCGCGCCAGAAGCTGCGCGCTCTCAGAGACCAGGACGGCATCATCGTCGCGCCCGGCGCCTATGACTGCATCACGGCGCTCCTGATTGAGCAGGCCGGCTTCTCCGCCGTCTACATGACCGGCGCGGGCACTGCCGCGACCCACGGCTATCCGGACTACGGCCTCCTGACCATGACCGAGATGGTCGGCAACGCCAGCCGCATCGCCAACGCCGTCGGCGTGCCGCTGATCGCCGACGCCGACACGGGCTACGGCAACGAGCTGAACGTGACGCGCACGATCCGCGAGTACGAGAAGAACGGCGTCGCCGGCGTGCACATCGAGGATCAGGGCTTCCCGAAGAAGTGCGGCCATCTCGACGACAAGGAGATCATTCCGCTGGAGGCTTATGTGGCCAAGATCCGCGCCGCGGCGGCGGCGCGCCGGGACCCGGACTTCATGATCATCGCCCGCACCGACTCCCGCGCCGTCGCCGGTTTCGAGGAGGCCATCCGGCGCGCCAACGCGGCGCTCGACGCCGGCGCCGACATGGCCTTCGTGGAGGCGCCGCAGACCATGGAAGAGGTCGAGAACGTGCCGAAGCTGGTCAACGGCCCCTGCCTGCTCAACCTGGTCTATGGCGGAAAGACGCCACTCGTCAGCTTCGACAGGGCGGAGGAGCTGGGCTTCAAGCTGGTGATCCTGCCGGGCCTGCTGCTGCGCAACGTCATCGGCGTCTGCGAGCAGGTGCTGAACGACCTGAACGCCTCCCAGACCCACCCGGAGCTCGGGCATGGCCTGACCGTGCGCGAGATCTTCAAGCGCTTCGGCGCGGACGAGTGGGACGGCCTGCGCGACCGTTTCGTCGACCGCGGCCGGGAAGCCGCCGAATAGAGCGCCGGGCAAGGAGCCAGCCATGAGCGAAGACCGCCGCACGGCCCTGATCACGGGGTCGGGCCAGAACATCGGCCGCGCCGTGGCCCTGGCGCTCGCCGGGGACGGGCTGAACGTCGTGCTCAACGGCTCGCGCGACCGCGCGGCCTGCGAGGCTGTTGCAGAGGAGGCGCGCGCTCTCGGGGTCGAGGCCGAGGTCGTCATGGGCGACGTGGGCGTGGCCGACGAGGCGCGCCGGATCGCCGAGGCGGCCATCGCGCGCTTCGGCCGGGTGGACGTGCTCGTCAACAACGCCGCGATCCGCCCCTTTAGCCCGTTCCTGGAGATGGACGAGGCCGAATGGCAGCGTGTCATCGACATCGGCATGAACGCGGCCTTCTGGCTGGCCCGCACCTGCCTGCCGGGCATGGTCGAGCGTAGCTGGGGCCGCATCGTCAACTTCGCCGGCATGAACGCCATCCACGGCTATAACGGACGGGCGCACGTCTCCGTCGCCAAGCACGGGGCCTGGGGCCTGACCAAGTCGCTGGCCAAGGAGTTCGGGCCGAAGGGCATCACCGTCAACATCATCTCGCCGGGACCGATCCGGTCGGAGCACGCGGACGCCTCCATGACCACCCATATCGAGGCGCAGGTCTCGCGCATCCCGCTCGGCCGCCTCGGCGAGCCCGACGAGGTGGCGGCCGCCGTCGCGTTGCTCGTCTCCGACGGCGGCGCCTTCGTCAACGGCCAGATGATCCAGGTGAACGGTGGCACGGAGACCTGACACGACGCCTCCCGCCATCTGCCCGCGGGCGCGGAACAGGCCACGCCCGCGAGAGCCCTTACCGACAGCGCCCTACTGACGACGCCGGTCCCGGTCCCGCCAGCGGACGAACTCGGCAAAGAGCCCTTCCGCATCCGTATTGCCCGGAACGAACCGGCCCGCGCTCCGGCGCTGCTCCAGGAAGGCCTTGAACTGCCGCTCGAGGCTCGAGCCCGATCGGACGGATGACGCAGTCATGCGGTTCTCCTCGAGCCATCTCTGCGCCGGGCCGAAGCGCTTCCAACCGGGGAGCTTGGCGGCGATGTTCACCTCGTCCCATTTCGGATGGCGGCCCTTGCGCGACACGATCTTGTCGAACTTCGAGAAGAAGGCGTTCACGAACTTCTCCAGCCGGCGATAGCGGTCCGTGCCGGGCTTCCAGTTGTAGACGGCAAGCGCGACGCCGACGGCGATGGTCTGGATGGTCTCGCCTTTGGGCACCAGGCTGGGGTAGTCCTGGTGCGTGAACCGGGTCGGCAGATAGGGCGTCTCGACCAGGACATCGTCATACTGCAGGGGAAGCAGCCTGATCTCCGGGTTGATCTTCAGCACGCGGTCGATGCCCCGGACGGGCTTGCCCGTGCTGCGGACGACCGCGGCGACCTTACCCTCCTTGATCTTCTGCGCGCCCTCGAACATCAGCATCTTCACCCATTTGGCGGGCTTCACGTTCAGCCGGCGGAACAGGAGCTGTCCCGAGATCTTCGATCCGGAGCCGTGATAGGCGACGATCTTCCCGTCGAGGTCGCTCAGAGACTGCACGTCGGGACCGACAAGCACGTGGAACTCCGCGTTGTAGAGCTTGGTGATGTAGGCCATGCGGTCCGAGATGCTCTCGAAGAACCGCTTGCCGCGAAAGGTCTCGACGCTGTCGGCGGTGACCATCCCCATGTCGATGCCTCGCAGATAAAGGATGTCACGAATGTTGTCGGGGGCGCCGCCGCCGCGTATCGGCAGTATGCGAAGGTTGTGCTTGTCGCCGACCGTCCTCGCGATGTCGTCCGCAAGGCGGAGATAGGTGCCGGTCATGCTTCCGCCGAGGATCGTGACCGTATTGGCGTTGACCATATCCCTGAATGCTGCCTGATCCGAGATCGGCTGCTGTTGTGCTGCCGCTGAGCCTGCCATGCCTGCCGACAGCACAAGGGCCCAGATGGCCCCGAGCAGACATATCCAGCCTCGATCAGGCGAAAGAACGCGCATGTTACCCTCCTATTTAGGCAATGGTTTCCTCTTGGCTCACGTAGATTTTTTTTGTTGAGTTCAGTCGAGAGATGATATTCAGGCGTGTGCTGACTGTCAGCATTGCGGGCAATCGTGGCGATATGATGCAGATGCGGCGCAAATGCCCATTTTCCGTGGGCTTCGACGCCGTCTTGCGTGCCGACCGTCGGCGATCGCGGCTGCAATCAGATCGCGCCCGACAGCCAGTCTGCAACCAGCGCGAAGATCGCGTCGGAGGTGTCGTCCATCATCGGCAGGTGTGAGTTGCCGCCGGTCCCCCTTGCCGGGAGGTCGAACGTGTCGACGCGGCCACCCTGGGTGCGAAGAGCATCGCGCGGCTAACGCCCTGCCCTATTGCGAGCGCAGCTTGGGATCGAGAAGGTCGCGCACGGAATCGCCGAAGAGGTTGAAGCCGAAGACGGCGAGGCTGATCGCCACGCCCGGCCAGATCGCCACCCAGGGCGCGCTCTCCACATACTCTTCCGCGCCGCCCTGCAGCATCAGCCCCCAGGCCGGGGTCGGCTCCTGCACGCCCAGGCCCAGATAGGAGAGCGAGGCCTCCAGCAGAATACCCTGGCCGACGAAGGCGGTGATCATGATCAGATAGGGCGCCATCACGTTCGGCACCATGTGCCGCAGGATGATGCGGGAATTGGAGAAGCCGTTGGCACGGGCCGCGTCGATATAGGGGATCTCGCGGATCGCGAGCGCGCTCGAGCGCACCACCCGGGCACAGCGCGGGATGAACGGAATGGTGATGGCGATGATCACGTTCTGCACGCCGGTGCCGAAAATGGCGACGACGGCCAGCGCCATGATGATCAGCGGGAATGCCATGAAGACATCCATGACGCGCTGGAAGACCAGATCGAACTTGCCGCCGAAATAGGCGCTCGCCACGCCGAGCACCAGCCCCAACGATGAGCCGATGATCGCCGAGGTGAAGCCGACGAACAGCGCCGTGCGGGCGCCATAGACGATCCGGGTCAGGAGATCCCGACCAAACTGGTCGGTACCGAGAAGGAAGTCGAGGCTCGGCGGCGCGAGCATGTGCTCGAAGGCGTTCGCCTCCGGATCGTAGACCGTCAGATAGTCCGCGAACATGGCCGTCACGACCATGACGACGACGACCAGCGCCCCGAAGGCACCGAGCGGCTGCTTGCGCACCATCTCGCCGATGCGCGAGAGCCAGCCTGGGCGGTCACGTAGCTCCTCGAGTTGCGACTCGACGGCGATCTCCGAGGGCGTGACCATGACGGTCCTCCTCAGCTATAGCGGATGCGCGGATCCAACCAAGCGTACATGATATCGACGATAAAGTTCGTGAAAACGAAGATCACCACCACCAGCATGACCAGCGACTGGGTCATGGTGAAGTCCTGATTGGTCACCGACTCCACGAACAGCTTGCCGAGCCCGTTCAGGTTGAAGACCTGCTCCGTGACCACCAGACCGCCCATCAGGAAGGCGAACTCGATGCCGATGATAGTCACCACGGGCAACAGCGCGTTCTTCAGCGCGTGGCGGTTGATGATGACTTTCTCCAAGAGCCCCTTGGCCCGGGCCGTGCGCACATAGTCCTCGCGCAGCACCTCGAGCAGGCTCGATCGGGTCATGCGGGTGGCCACCGCGGAATAGCGGTATCCCGTCGCCAGCGCCGGCCAGATCAACTGGCTCAGATTGGCCAATGGATCCTCCCATATGGGCACGTAGTTGATCGGTGGCATCCATGGCGTGCCGAACCACGCCTGGGTGCCGATCAACAGCCCCAGAATGATGAGAATGCCGAGCCAGAAGGACGGGATGGCAATACCGGCGATCGAGAAGGCCCGGACGATGTAATCGACCCAGGTGTTCTGCCGGACGGCGGAGATCGTGCCCAGCGGAATGGCGATCAGGATCGACGTGATCGTCGCCATGATGGCGACCTGCAGCGACAGCTGAAAGCGCAGGCCGATCTCATAGGTGACCGGCCGACCGGTCCACATGGAGGTGCCCAGATCGAAGGTAACGAAGCCGACCATGTAGTCCCAGAACTGCACGATCAGCGGGTCGTTCAGGCCCAGATTGTCCCGGCAGATCTTGATCTGCTCCGGATCGGCATAAAGCCCCGATCCGGCCATGCGCAGCTCGCACACGTCGCCCGGAATGGCCCGCAACAGGAAGAAGACCAGAATAGACGCCCCGAGCAGGGTCGGGATCATCAGCAGAAGCCGCTTAAGTATGTATTGCCACATAGTGCGAGATGCCGTCATCAGCGCCGTTCCCCGCCCGGGAGCCGAAGCTCGCCGGGCGGGGAAGCGCGGTTTTCACGTTGTGACTTTCGAGCCTACTGGTCGAGCCAGACCTGATCCAGGTGCTGGTTGAGGTAGTGGCTCGGCGCGATCTTCCAGCCCTTCACATAGGAGCGATGGGGGTTGATCTTGTACCACCACAGGGTGATGGCCAAGTGCGCCATCTCGCCAATCGCCCGGCTCTCGAACTCGCGCATGATCTTGCGCTGCTCTTCGGGCGTCTCGGCGCGGATCAGCCGATCGTAGATCTTCTCGAGAACCTCGTCCTCGTAGCCGCCATAGTTGTTGCCGGCCGAGCCGAGGAACTTCGAGACGTCGGCGATCGGGTTGATCACGCTCTGGCAGTTGAAGTCGATCGACACGTCGAAGTCGAACTTCTTCCTGAGCTTGTCATAGAAGACCGGGCTCGGATTGACCTGCTGCGTCACGTTCAGACCGACCTTCTTCCACTGGTCGATCAGCCACGTGCCCACCACCTTGTAAGGCTGGTCGACGCCGCGGTTGCTGAACACGAAGCTGAGGTTCTCGGCGCCTGCCTCCTTCAGGAGACGCTTGGCCTCTTCCCGGTTCTTCTTGATGTCCTTGCCATAGCCGGTCAGCTTGACGAGCTCTTCCTCGGTCGCCGCCAGCGGATGGCCCGGGAACACGACCCCGCCTACTGACTTCACGATGGCGATCCGGGAGAGATACCTGGAGCCGCCCCAGCGGTCCACGGCCAGCGACAGGGCGCGCCGCACCCGCGGGTCGTCGAAGGGCTTGCGGCGCTGGTTCGGCGTTATGATCAGCACGCAGTTCCAATCGCTCTCCTGCACCGTGATCTTGTCGCCCAGCGCCTTCACCAGGTCGTCGCGCGCCTTCGGCGGGAAACCGCGGAACTCGATACCCGCGCGGTCGCCGCGGATGGCCTGCAGACGCACCGCCATCTTCGGCGCCGAGATCGCCTTGAAGCCGTCCAGATAGGGCTTGCCCTCGTGGTGGTAGCCGTCGTAGCGCTTGCCCTCGACGAAGGCGCCCGGCTGGTGCTGCACGAAGCTGAACGCGCCCGTGCCGTTCACGTTCTTCTGGTGCCAAGTGTAGCCGTGCGTCTCAAGGTCCTTCTTCGAGTAGATGAAGTTGAACGGCATCGCCACCGAAGGGATGAACGAGCCCGACGGGAACTTCAGCTTGAACTCGACCGTGTAGTCGTCCTTGGCTTCGACGCTCTCCACCATCTTGAAGAACGCCTTGCGCTGCGAGGCGATGCCCTTGGGCGGGAAGATGATCTTCTTGTAGGTGGCCACGATGTCGTGCGCCGTCAGCGGCGTGCCGTCGTGGAACTTGACGCCCTGGCGGATCTTGAAGGTGTACGTCTTGCCGCCGTCGGTGGGCTCGGGAAGCTTGCCCTCGCAGAGGTCGCAGACGAAGTCCGTCGGCGAGGAGGGGTTGTACGGATTGACGCGGATCAGCGTCGAATAGAACGGGCGGATCGGATGGATCATCCCGAACGTGCCCTCGATATGGCCGTCGAAGGACGGGATCTTCGAACCGACGACGAAGTTCAGAACGCCGCCCCTCTTGATCTTTTCGTCGCTTGCGGCCTGCGCGCCACCCGCCGCACCGAGCAGCAGGGCCGCGCCCGCCACAAGCGGTACGGCGAGCTTCAAGTTAAAAAAGTTCATCCTGTATCCTCCCTTTCTATCCGAGGTGTCACACTGTGTCCTCGAAACACAAATCCCCTGCGACAGGGGAGCTCAAACTTCGGTACAAGCGACCCAGTGACCGGGCTTTACCTCCCTGAACTCTGGAACAGCCTGCGAGCAGCCGTCAACGGCGATCGAGCAGCGCGGATGGAACACGCAGCCGCTCGGCGGGTTGATGGGGCTCGGGATCTCACCCTTGATGACCTTGTGCTCGCGGCCATGCTCCACCGCCGGATCCGGGATCGGCACGGCGGAGAGCAACGCCTGCGTATAGGGGTGCATCGGGTTGTCGTAGAGCTCGTCGCACTCGGCCAGCTCGACCATCTTGCCCAGATACATCACGGCCACGCGATGGCACAGATGCCGCACGACGCTGAGATCGTGGGCGATGAACAGATAGGTCAGATCGAATTCGTCGCGCAGATCCTCGAGCAGATTGATGACCTGCGCCTGGATCGAGACGTCGAGCGCCGACACGGCCTCGTCGCAAATGATGAACTCCGGCCGCACCGACAGCGCCCGCGCGATGCCCACCCGCTGGCGCTGACCGCCGCTCATCTCATGCGGGTAGCGGTCGGCGAATTTGGGGTTCAGGCCGCACACCTCGAGCAGCTCCAGCACGCGCCGGTCGCGGGCCTCCTTGTCGGGCTCGGTCTTGTGGACATACATGGGCTCGGCGATGATCTCGCCGATCTTCATGCGCGGGTTGAGCGAGCTGTAAGGGTCCTGGAAGATCACCTGGATGCGCTGGCGCAGCCGGCTCATCTCCTGGCGGTTGAGCTGGTTCAGGTTCTTCCCGTCGAAAACGATCTCGCCGTCGGTGGCCTTCTCCAGCTGCAGGATGCAGCGGCCGGTGGTGGTCTTGCCGCAGCCCGACTCGCCCACCAGCCCGAGCGTCTCGCCCTTGCGGATATCGAAGGTGATGCCGTCGACCGCCTTCACGTTGGCGACCACCCGGGGGACAAACACGCCTTCCGTGACAGGGAAGTACATCTTCAGGCCATTGACGCTGACGAGGACTTCCTTATGGGTCTTGCGACCGCTGCCGACATCAGTCCCGGCACCGGTCTCGGATACAGCGGCTGTCACGCTCATGTAGAGGCCTCCACGACGCCGGCAACCTTCTCACGCTCCCAGCAGGCGGCGATATGGCCGTCCTTGATCTGCTCCAACACCGGCGCGGAGCCGCCGCATTTCTCGATGGCGAAACCGCATCGCGGACGGAAGGAACAGCCGTCGTCGAGCTTCGTCAGGTCGGGCGGCTGTCCGTCGACCGGATCGAGCTTGGCCTTGCGCGGCTGATCCATGCGCGGCACCGAGCGCAACAGCGCCAGCGTGTAGGGGTGGCGTGGGTTGTGGTAGATGTCGTGGGCCGTGCCGCTCTCGATGATCTTGCCCGCATACATGACGTTGACGCGGTCGGCATAGCGGGCCACGACGCCCAGATTGTGCGTGATGACGATCAGCGCCACGCCAAGCTCGCGCGTCAGGTTCTTCATCAGCTCCAGAATCTGGGCCTGGATGGTGACGTCGAGGGCCGTGGTGGGCTCGTCCGCGATGATCAGCTTCGGATCGCAGCTCAGCGCGAGCGCGATCATGACGCGCTGACGCATGCCGCCGCTGAGATGATGCGGATACTGGGTAAGCCGGCGCTTCGGATCGGAGATGCCGACCTTGTCGAGCAGGTCCAGGGCGCGCGCTTCCGCGTCCTCCTTGCTGATGTCCATATGCTGCTGCAGCGTCTCGGTGAGCTGCAGGCCGATGGTCAGCACCGGATTGAGCGACGTCATGGGCTCCTGGAAGACCATGGCGATCTCCCGCCCGCGCACCTTGCGCATCTGCTCGTCGCTGAGAGAGGCGAGATCCCTGCCCTGGAACTTGATGCTGCCATCGACGATCCGGCCCGGCGGGTCCGGGATCAGGCGCAGGATCGAGAGCGCGCTCACCGACTTGCCGCATCCGGACTCGCCGACGACGGCGACCGTCTCTCCCTCCTCCACGTCATAGGTGATGCCGTCGACGGCGCGAACCGTCCCGGCCGACGTGAAGAAATGCGTTTTTAGATTCTCGATCTCAAGAAGCTTGGCCACCAGACCCCCTCTGAAAGGCGTTTCCTCTGTTCCCTAGTGGACGGCTGACGTTTTCGTTCGTCTTAGTTGGCCATCACAACTTCCCTAACAGTTTTTCCAATTCCCGACGCCGATTGCAAGCACAGTGAAGCGATCACACCTTTTCCGCAACCGATTATGGTTAGCACCCCCTAACCAAAATGGCCATTTCCTGTTGTTTTTCCCGATTTGGGTTCCGCCTGCCAGAACGGCGGCGTCGCGCGGAGCCCCGCTTCCGGCTAGGCGCCGCGGAACTTCGGCGGACGCTTTTCGGCGAATGCGGCCTCCGCCTCGCGGTGATCGGCGGTGAACCAGAGCCGCGCGGTTTCCTCCCGCGACACGCGCCGCGCCGCCTCCAGCCCCTCGGCCGCGGCAGTCCGTCCGATGCGTTTCACGGCCGCGAGCGCCAGCGGGGCCACTGCGCCGAAAGCCGCCGCCTGCTCCAAGGCGGCATCAAGGACCGGACGGCCGTCCACGATCTCGTCGATCAGGCCGAACGCCTTGGCCGCTTCCGGGTCGAGCTGCTCGCCCGTCATCGCCAGCCGCATGGCCA
>JAKSBI010000037.1 GCA_022361215.1 Hyphomicrobiales bacterium
CGAGCGCGTGCCGTCCATGGCGGAATCGGAGATCCAGGCCGGGCTCTATCTGGGCGGCAGCATTTCACCGCGCAGCGACGTGCATCTGAAGGCGCCGGACGGCACCGACATGACGCTGAAGAAGGTGAAATGGAAGACCGAGTCCCTGGTGCCGGCGGTCTATTACGGGCTGCGCGGCATCGACTGGAACGCGCGTTTCCCGCGGCTCGGCGGCATGGTGGATTTCACCCACGCCAAGGCGACTGCCATCCGCTCCCAGCTCGTGGAGCAGACCGGCACGCGCGGGGGCAAGCCGGTGCCGCCCAAGGAGCCGATTACCAACACGTTTCGCAAGCTCGAGTTCACCCACGGGCTCAACTTCATCACGCTGAACGGCGTCTTCCGTTTCAGCGGCTGGCGGCGGCGCACCATCCCCTATCTGGGGCTGGGGCTCGGCTTCATGATTCCCCATGCCGAGGTCTGGCGCGCGGGCCGGCCCAAGGAGCGGCGGGTGATCGAGGCGCGCGTCACGGGGCTGGCCTATCAGGTCTTCGCCGGCATCGAGTGGAAGATCTTCGTCTCCGACCGCTACTCGGCGCTGACCGAGTACAAGCTGACCTACACCACCAACGACGTGACGACGCCGGACGGCGATCAAGTGAATGCGAACATCTGGGTGCACGGCATCAATATAGGTGCCTACCGCACGGTGTGGCGGCGCTCGGACGTGGCGGCGAAATGACAGGCCCCGCAACCGAGCCAAACGCAACGACCATCGGTATCAGGGAAAGCACATGCGCACCATGAAGACGTTTCAGGCATCTCTTTCGACATCGGCGGCCCGGGCGCGATCCATCGCGCTCACCGTGGGCGGCCTTACGCTTGCGGGGCTCGCGGCCGTGGCCGTCGCGCGCGACCCGCTCCTGCTGCTCGACCTGGCCAAGCCCTTCGAGATCCTGCACGGGCTGCTGAGTAGCGCCATCGCTGCCAGCCTGGCGCTCGTGGCGCTGGCGGTGGTCGTTACGCCCCTGACGCAGATCGCGTCGGGCCTGGCGGCGCTGCAGAAGCTCCTCCTGGGCGCCACGGTGGCCGGCACCCTGCCGCTCGCGGCGCCTGCCGAGCCGGAGGCCGGCAAGGCGGGCGGCGCGGAGGGCGCGGCCGAGGCGGCCGCCGGCACCGAGTTCCAGGTCGGCGTCTATGGCGGCTGGAACGAGACCATGCCCAGCGACGTCAGATACCGTCAGCCGAAAGGCACGGACCTGACCATCAAGGACATCCAGTGGATCGGCGAGTCCCTCAAGATCGAGCCCTATTGGGGTGTGCGCGGCACGGTCTGGCCGGCACAGCTGAAGCGGCTCGGCTTCATGTTCGACTATTCCCACGCCAAGGCCACGGCGCTCAAGACCCAGACGCTGAATCAGTCGGGCACCCGGGACGGCCAGCCGGTGCCGGCCACCGAGCCCTTCTCCAACACCTTCCGCAAGCTCGAGTTCACCCACGGGCTGAATTTCTTCACGCTGAACGCAGTCTACCGGATCGGCGGGCTGGACGCGCGGGTGGCGCCTTATCTCGGCCTCGGGCTCGGCATCTCCATGCCCCATGTGGACACCCAGCGCGCCGGCTGGGAGAAGGACACGCGCACCTATGTGCACCAGATCACCGGACCCACGGTGCAGGTGCTCGGCGGCCTGCAATGGCGCTTCCTGAAATCCGGGCGCGGCTCGGCCTTCGCCGAGTACAAGCTGAACTACTCGCGCAATGCGGCAAAGCTGAATGGCGGCGGGTCACTGGAGACGAATCTCTGGACTCACCAAGTCCCGATCGGCTTCTCCTTCCACTATCGCCGCGCACCCAAGTAGCTGAAGGATAATGGTTTTTGCGTCCGCGCAGAGCGCCGAGGCGGCGCTTTGACGCGGACGCTTCACATCTCGATCCAACGTGGTATACGTACCGCCAATGTGACGAACCGGTGACGCGGGGTGGAGCAGTCCGGTAGCTCGTCAGGCTCATAACCTGAAGGTCGCAGGTTCAAATCCTGCCCCCGCAACCA
>JAKSBI010000582.1 GCA_022361215.1 Hyphomicrobiales bacterium
CGAGCGGCCGGAGAGATATTTGTTGAACTGGGAGCGGTTCACGCCGATCTGGCGGCAGACCTCGGCCACCGATCTGTAATGGTCGGAGAGGAGCCGAAGATTCTGCTGAAAATCGACGGTCATGCCGTGTCCCACCCCGGGCGCTGTGGGGCAAGTCTACTGCCGTTTGGCGGCAGGGCCAAATCGAATGGCGCGAGTTGGCGCTCCTTGCAGGCGTGGACGCTCTTCCTCGGCGGGAGAATGCGGCGGAAAACCGGGACTCAGGCGGCCGTCAGCTCGCCGCGCAAATTCTCCTGCATGTGGCGGGCGACGGCGTCGCGGCCCAGGCCGAGCGCGAAGAGCGCGTGCAGCTTGGTGAACGCCGCCTCGGCGGTCATGTCGAAGCCGCTGACGGCGCCCATGTCGGCCAGCGCCGAGCCGGCGGCGTAGCGGCCGAGCAGCACGCGGCCCTCCAGGCACTGGGACACGGCGACGACGATCACGCCCGCGTCGCAGGCGCGCCGCAGCGCCGCCAGGAACGCCGGGTCCGCGGTCGGCGCCGTGCCGACGCCGTAGCAGCTCAGCACGATGCCGCAGGCGCCGGTCTCGACGGTGGCGTCGATGAGGCGGGCGGGCATGCCCGGGAAGATCGGCAGGACGGCGATGTTGCAGTCGCGATAGGCGGGCGTCTGCCGGCCCAAGACCCCGGCGTCCGCCGGCAGCGCGTTGACCTCGCCGAAGCGGATATGGGTGCCGATCTCGGCGAGCGGCGGGAAGTTGGGCGAGTCGAAGGCTTCGAGCTCCGTGGCGTTGACCTTGGTGGTGCGGTTGCCGCGTCGGATGGTGCTGCCGAAGCCGACGGCCACCTCGGCGATGCGGCCCGTGGCGATCACCTGCATGGCGTTGATCAGGTTGCCGGGCGCGTCGCTGCGCACCTCGCAGAGCGGGATCTGGGAGCCGGTCACGATCACGGGCTTGGCGCGTTCGCCGAGCAGGAAGGAGAGCGCGGAGGCCGTGTAGGCCAGGGTGTCGGTGCCGTGGATCACCACGAAGCCGTCGAAGCGGTCGTCCGCGCCCCGGATCCGGTCGGCCAGGTCGTACCAGTGCCGCGGCGTGGCGTTGGAGCTTTCGAGCGGGCGCTCGTACTCGGTGAGCGCGTAGGCCGGCATGCTGTCCGCGCCGAGCTCCGGCAGGCGCTCTTCGAGCAGCGCGCCCAGATCGCCCGCCGGGACATAGCCCCTCGCGGACGGCCGCATGCCGAGCGTGCCGCCGGTATAGATGATGGAGACCGTCTTGCGCGTCATTGCACCTGGATTGTCTTCGTCGTGTGCGTCGGTTCGAAGAAAAGAGGCGGCCCGGTCGGACCGCCTCGATGGTCGTGCCCCTGGCAAAGGCCCGCTGCCTATTCGGCGGGCTGGGCCTGTGCCGCCGGGACCTCCTCGTCGAAGGTCCAGGCCCGCTTGTCGATGTCCAGGTCCGAGAACTTCTCCGGATCGAACACCGGATGCTCGACGCCCGCCGCGATCTGCGTGTCGTAGTCCTTGAGCAGCCGCAGCATCGGCTTCAGCAGGAACACCAGCGCCACCAGGTTGACGATGGCCAGCAGCCCCATGGAGAGGTCGGAGAAGACCAGGATGTCGCCGAAGCTCTGGGTGCCGGCATAGAACACCCAGGCCAGCGTCAGCACCTTCAGGATGTTGAAGGGGAGCTGGTGCGTGTCGTCGAAATAGCCGATGCCGTTCTCGCCCAGATAGTAGTTGTAGAGCATGGAGGAGAAGGCGAACAGCATCAGCGCCACGCTGACATAGGCCTCGCCCCACTGGCCGACGTGATCGGCGAGCGAGTTCTGGGTCAGGACCACGCCCTGCACGTTCTCGGCGCCCGGCTGGTAGATCCCGCTCAGCAGGATGATGAAGGCCGTGCAGGAGCAGATGACGATGGTGTCGATGAACACCGAGAAGGCCTGCACGGTGCCCTGGCTGCAGGGGTGCTTGACGTAGGCCACGGCGGCGACGTTGGGGGCGCTGCCGAGACCGGCCTCGTTGGAGAACAGGCCGCGCTTGACGCCCATCATGATGGCCGCGCCGATGCCGCCGCTGATGGCGGCCGACGGCGCGAAGGCCTCGGTGACGATGCGCGCGAACACGGCCGGCACGGAGCCGATGTTCATGACGATCACCACGAACGCGATCAGCAGGTAGCCCACGGCCATGATCGGCACGATGAACTCGGTGACCGACGCGATGCGCTGGATGCCGCCGAACAGGATCAGGGCGAGCGCGATGGCGAGCAGCGTGGCCGTGACGTATTTGCTCATGCCGAAGGCGTCTTCCATGGAGGTCGACACGGTGACCGACTGGAAGCCGGTGAAGGCGAAGGCGAAGGTCAGCAGCAGCAGGATCGAGAAGACGGCGGAGAGCGGCTTCCACTGCTTGCCGAGGCCCTTCTCGACATAGAAGGCGGGGCCGCCGCGATAGGTGCCGTCCGGCTCCCAGACCTTGTAGAGCTGGGCCAGCGAGCATTCGAAGAAGCTCGTCGCCATGCCCATCAGCCCGATCATCCACATCCAGAACACCGCGCCCGGGCCGCCGAGGGTGATGGCGACGGCGACGCCGCCGATATTGCCGCCGCCGACGCGCCCGGCCACCGACAGCATCAGCGCCTGGAAGGAGCTGATGTGCCCGGCCTCATGGTGGAAGGCCTGGCGCAGCACGCCGAACATGCGGCCGAAATAGCGGAACTGCACGAAGCGGGACGTGATGGTGACGGTCAGGCCGACGATCACCAGAATGTAGACAAGCGCGTCCCACACATAGCCACTCAGAAAATTGAACACATCGTTCAGTTCGCTCATGACGTCTCTTCCCCGGTCTTTGCGTTTCCCGACAGCTCAGCCCGCCATGCCCCGGCCGCACGGCGTGCGACAGCGGCAGTACGCCATCGATCGGACTGTCGATAGGGAGCGAGACCTTGCGCCATGGCGCGCGGGTGCCGAACACCTCGCCTCTCGCCTGAGGCCGCACTCGATGACCGCTGCTGGACGCAGCGCGACCCGCCGGGCCGCAGATCTTCTTGTTCCTCCCCCGCCAAGTCGTGTCCCGGCACGAAACTTGGACATCTTCAGCCTATTTCTTGCCGATACGACGGTCAATTTGGTGAGACGGCGCTGAGTGTTGCACTGTGACGCTCCAGGCGCACCAGGACGCTCCGATCTCGTTTACCGACCGCGACGGAATTCGCGGCACGGCGCTGTGCCCACCCCGTCGAAAGCCGCGGGAAGCCTCGCCTTTCGGACATTCTTTCGCCTGACATGGAGTAAGGCGCGGTCTGGGCCGTTGTCTCTGTCATCCAGCAACGAGCGACGGAGGACACCTCGCCATGACCGCATTGACGCTTGCCGTTGCCGCCGACCGCGCCCTGGCGGCGCACCCCCGGACCGTCGATCTGGCGCCGCCCAAGCCCGGCCGGGCGCCGCTCCTCCGGGAGCTGCCCGCCGCTCTGCTTGCGCTGCTGGTGGTGGCCTGTGCGGTGGCGCTGCCGGGCGGTCTGGAGGCGAGCGGCCGGGCGGCGCTGGCGGTGACGGCGCTGGCGGTGATCGGCTGGACGCTGAGCGACCTGCCCGACGTCACCGTCGCCATCCTCGCCGCCGTGGCCATGGTCGCC
>JAKSBI010000517.1 GCA_022361215.1 Hyphomicrobiales bacterium
CTGTGCCATGCATGATTTTTTCCGCCAGCACCCGCATCTGGGATTTCAACAGTTCCTTCTCATGGGCCATGGAGTGCTGAAGCGTTGCGCTCTGCTCCCGCAGGCGCGACATCTCCGCCGCAAGCCTCTGGTTCTCGGCGCGCAGCGGATCGGGAGCCTCGGTCGGCGCCGCCTTCGCGCGCCGGCCTGAGGCGATGCCCTGGTCCCTCTCCAGGGTTTGGCGCAGGAGCTCCAGTTCGTCCTGGCGGCTCTGCGCGCTCTGCCGCGTCAGCTTCAGGGCATCGGTCTGCGTGGTGTAGGCAGTCTTCAGCTTTTGGATCTCTTTGTCCCGCGACATGATGATCTCGCGGGCACGGCCAAGCTGCGCCTCAAGCTCCGGAATCTTGCGCTTGACCGTTTGCTCGAGCACCGTGAGCTCGTTCGAGCGCTCCGAGAGCGCGTTTCGCAGGGCCTCTATCTCCTGCTTCAGCTCGTCGGCCTCGGCCCGGCCGCGATTGCGCTCGACCAGATGGCGCGCCGCCTTCTCTTTGGCCTTCTCATAGGCCATCTCCATCTGGCGCAGCTTGATGGCGAACTCGGCACGGAGCTGGTCCTTGTCGGCCCGGATGTCCGCCACCGTCATCGGCATCGTGCTTTCGAGCCTGCGGGTCGTCAGCCGGACGGCGCGGCGCCAGAGCGGGGGAGCCAGCAACAGCGCCACCAGGCCCGCGAGCAGAAACCCGAGCGCCACGAACATGATGGATTCGATCATGCCGTTGGTGTTCTCCCTGACGGTTTCGGCAAATGTGCCACCGACAGCCGGAGATGGCCAGGGCCTGTTTCATCCGCGAAGCGAATGAAGGCGGACCCCGGCCGGTGGTTCTGTCGTGCGTCGGGGCGTGGCGCGCCCCGACGCCCGGTCCGATCCTGCTAGAAGGGATTCCAGGTCGGTCGGCGGGTATATTTCAGATACCCGACATTGGCGCCGAGACGCAGCCCCACACCGGACCGGATCGGTGCCAGGGTGACGTGGTCCCGTTTCTGGAAGGTGATCCCGACGCCGCCGATGAAATAGGCGGATCCGCCGACGCCGCCATACATGTTGTAGATCTCGCTCACGTCTCGCAGATTGTAGACCAGGATCATGGTTTTCGATCCTTCGGCGCCGAAGTCGTAGCCGATGGATGGGCCCTGCCAGTAGACCCGATGTCGGCCGGCGTCCTTGGTGTAAAGCACGCCCTCGCCATATCTGAGGCCGGCGACGATGGCGCCGCCGGCCTCCTCGCCGAGAATGTAGCCGTTGGGCCTGCCGGCGCGCGAGAACGAGTATTCGATGACCCGCGCCAGACCCATGGAGACTCTGCCGAAGAAGCGATGACCCGCATCCTTAATCTCGGAGCGGCTGAACGTGCCGTCGTCATGGGCCTCCGGCGGCCTGTAGGCTCGATCCTCCGGCGTCAGCGCATCGCTGCGAGGAGGCGTGGCGCTGTATCGGGTGGGTGGCTGATAGCTGTTCCGCGGGCCGCGGTCGTTTGGGGAAATCGAGAGGGGTCGCCCATTGGCGGCAGCCGTCTGGGTCCCGCCGTCGTCGCTCCAGACCATTTGCTCGTCCGCGAAAGACGGCTGAGCCGAGCCCATGAGCAGGAGCGCGCCAATCCATGCAAGTCTAGGGAAGAGTGGTTTCCGCATCACGCTGTACCGTTTCGTTTCGGGCATGCCAAGCATGCCCTGTCGGAACCGAACTGGGAGCGGACCATGATTTTAGGAATGCGTTAACAAACCGTGGCCGGTGCAGGGATGGCCGTCCTGAAGCGCTGATCGAGGCGTGGCGAATTCTTTACCTTAGGATCGCAGAGTGAGGGCGGATGCAGCTCGGCCAGGAGGAGTATCTTGTTCCCATCCTTTGCGCACCGCCATGGGGCGAGACGCCTGCTTGTGGCTCTGGCGCTTTTCCTCGCTCCAGGTTTCATGGGCCCGGCTGCCGCCGCACCCACCCATTGGTTCGACCCGGCAACAGGCCTTGCAATCGGGGGCTACGACCCTCTTGCCTATTTCACGCGCCGGGCGCCCCGCAAGGGTCTGGAAGAGCACGAGTACACATGGCGCGGAAGCGTTTGGCGCTTTTTGAACCCCGGCAATCAGGCGGCCTTCGCCCGCAGCCCAAATGTCTATGCGCCGCGTTTTTCCGGCTATGATCCTTTCAGTATCGCCAACGGCAGGCCCACCTCCGGGCATCCCGGCATATGGGCGATCCATGAGCGCCGGCTCTATATCTTCCACAACTCGGCGAACCGCCGCCTCTGGGCCAGGGACCCGAGCGGCATCATTGCGCGGGCGGAGAAGAACTGGCCGCGCGTCGGACGGACTCTGCCGGGAAACTCGACGCCCTGAGCCAGGCTAGCGTCGCGGCGCACGCCCCCAGGCGATGAAGCTTGGGTTGGTGAAATTGCGGTCCGCATGGCCGTAGCTGAGAGCGGCGCCATCCTGATCCAGAACCGCGCCGCCGGCCGCCGCCAGCACGGCGTGCCCGGCAGCCGTGTCCCATTCCATGGTCGGCGCCAGCCGCGGATAGACGTCGGCCGCGCCTTCCGCAATGCGGCAGAACTTGAGCGAGGACCCGGCGCGGGCGATTTCGGTAACGCCGAGCTCGTCGAGATAGTGCAACGTGGCGTCGTTGAGGTGCGAGCGGCTGGCAACGGCAGTCAGGCCGGATGCCGCCGGCTCTCGGGTTCGCAGATCCTGTCCCGCCAAGTCGGACACCGCCGCTGCGGGCCCGAATGGATCCAGGCGAACACGCACGGCACGGTCCGGAGCCGGCGTGTAGTAGAATTCGGAGCTGGCCGGGGCGTAGACGATGCCGAAGCAGGGGGTCCCGTTGTCGATGACGGCGACATTGACCGTGAAGTCGGCCTGTTTGCTGATGAATTCCTTCGTGCCGTCGAGCGGATCGACGAGCACAAAGCGCGGGGCCGGCTTCGTCGACGGCGCTTCGGGGGCCGACTCTTCGGAGACGACGGGGAGGTCCGGTACCGCCTCCGCAAGCGCCTCCAGAATGATCTTTTCCGAATCGTGGTCGGCCGCCGTCACGGGGCTCGCATCATCCTTGAGCGTGTATTCGGCGCCGCGTTCGTAGTGCTGCATGATCGCACGGCCGGCGTTCTGGATGGGCTGCAGCAGGCGCTCGGCCAGTCTCATATTGTCGTTTCCGGCCATGACAAATCCTCGCGGGCAGGGGGAGCGGGGGCGGCTGATTCGGCTTCGTTGGCATGATCCGCCGGCACGCATGGGCGCGCGCCGCGCTCCCTTTGGCAGAAAAGCAGTGCGCTCACAAGACGTTAAAGGGGCGGAAAACAGGCGCCTTGGCACCGCATCGGGCGTTGTGTAACAGAAGCCGGCAGAGGCGCAATGCACCGGAGGACGCAACCTGATCCGCCCGCGCCGAACCGGGAGAGCTCCATGTCGGACGAAGGCGAACTTAGCGAACTCGAACTTGCGGCGCTGGTCTCGAGCCGGATTTGCCATGACGTGATCAGTCCGGTGGGCGCAATCTCCAATGGGCTCGAGGTGCTTGCGGACGAGTCGGACGAGGTCATGCGCGAGCACGCCCTCGATCTCATTCGCAAGAGCGCGCAGCAGGCTTCCGCAAAGCTGCAGTTCGCCCGGCTTGCCTTCGGCGCGGCCGGGTCGGCGGGCGCCGAGATCGACCTTCGGGATGCCGAGAAGGTCGCCAGGGGCATCCTTGACGGCGGCAAGCACACGATCGATTGGACCGGGCCGGTGGCGAACCTGCCCAAGGACAAGGTCAAGCTTCTTCTCAACATGGTGACGATCGGCCTGACCACCTTGCCGCGCGGCGGAGCGATCAGCGTCACTGTCACCGGCGATGCGGCGGACGCCGCCTTCGTGGTGCAGTGCCGTGGCGAGCACTCCAGGTTGCCCGAGGAGATCCCGCTGCTGCTGGCGGGCGACAATGGCCAGAGCATCGATGCCCACTCCATCCAGCCTTACTATGCCGGTCTTATTGCAACCGCTGCGGGTATGTCTCTCGAGGCTGCCAGCGAGGCCGACGGCGTCGTGTTGACGGCGCGATCGCAGGCGTAGGCACGCTTGCGGTTTGGTTGCGCTTGGCCCCAACCAAACGTTCCGGCCTCAACCAAACGTAAACTCTTTCTCTTCACACTCCGGACCCGATTGAGGGCAGGCATCGATCCTGGTCGATGTCAGAGAAGCGAGTGCCGCGTTCAGTGCTCGTTGGGAGAGGGGTGTAGTATGGATGATCTCCTAACAGAATTTCTTACGGAAACGTCTGAAAGTCTCGACGTAATCGACAACGAGCTGGTGCGCTTCGAGCAAGAGCCCAACAACGCCGAGATTCTCGATAACATCTTTCGGCTGGTGCACACGATCAAGGGGACCTGCGGGTTCCTCGGTCTGCCGCGCCTCGAGGCGCTGGCCCATGCGGGCGAGACGCTGATGGGGAAGTACCGGGACGGGGTTCCGGTCACGTCCGAGGGCGTTCAGCTAATTCTCGAATCCATCGATCGTCTGAAGGAGATCCTCGGGGAGCTCGAGCAGACCGGGTCCGAGCCGCCCGGCTCGGACGACGATCTGATTTCGCCGCTGGAGCGCATGGCCGTCGAGGGCGGCGGGGCCGGCCAGGCCAGCGATCCCGAACCGGTGAAGGAGTCGGAACCCCAACCGGCGAAGGAGCCTGAGCCCGAGCCTGACCGCGAGCTCAGGCCCGGCGAGGTTTCCGAGGAGGAGCTTGAGCGCGCCTTTCGGGAAGCGGAGGGACCCGAGGGCATCGACATCTCGCCCGACTCGGCCGCAGCGGTGGCCGCCGAGGCCGCAGGCCAGACCGAGCCAGCGGAGGCGGAGCCGCAGGAGAGCGCACCCGCCGCGACGACAGTCGAGGCCGAGCCGGCCGCAGCCGACGGCAGCGGCGATGCCGGGCAGGCGGCGCGTGGCGGCAAGGAGGCCCCGGTCAAGACCCAGTCAATTCGCGTCAACGTCGATACGCTGGAGCATCTGATGACCATGGTGAGCGAGCTCGTGCTCACCCGCAATCAGCTGCTGGAAATGGTGCGGCGCCTCGACGAGAGCGAATTCAAAGTGCCGCTGCAGCGCCTCTCAAACGTGACCGCGGAGTTGCAGGAAGGCGTCATGAAGACGCGGATGCAGCCCATCGGCAACGCCTGGCAGAAGCTGCCGCGGATCGTGCGCGACCTCTCCCGCGAGCTCGACAAGAAGATCGAGCTGGAGATGAACGGCGCGGATACGGAACTGGATCGCCAGGTCCTCGAGATGATCAAGGACCCGTTGACTCACATGGTGCGCAACTCCGCGGATCATGGTCTTGAGCCGACCGCCGACCGTCCCGGAGTCGGCAAGCCTGAGGTCGGCACCATCTCCCTGAGCGCGTTCCACGAGGGCGGCCATATCATCATCGAGGTGGCCGACGACGGGCGTGGGTTGAACGTCGACAAGATCAAATCCAAGGTCGTCCAGAACGGGCTCGCGACCGAGGCCGACCTGGAGAAGATGACCGAGCATCAGATCCAGAAGTTTATCTTCAATGCCGGCTTCTCCACCGCCGCGGAGGTCACCAGCGTATCGGGCCGCGGGGTTGGAATGGACGTGGTCCGGACCAACATCGAGCTCATCGGCGGCAGTGTCGACGTGAAGTCGACGGAAGGTGTCGGAACGACGTTCATCATCAAGATCCCTCTGACCCTGGCCATCGTTTCGGCGCTGATCGTCGAGGCGGCAAGCCAGCGTTTCGCGATCCCTCAGCTCAGCGTCATCGAGCTGGTGCGCACGCATAGGAACGCCGAGCACAGGATCGAGATGATCAACGATACGCCCGTGCTGCGGCTGCGCAACAAGCTGCTGCCGTTGATGCGGCTGTCCAAGCTGCTCAACCTGGAGCAAGCCGGCGACGAGGTGGATGAGACCGAAGACACGGATCAGAGCTTCTTCGTCGTCGTGATTCAGGTTGGCGCCCAGTTCTTCGGGATTGTGGTGGATAGCGTGTTCGACACGGAAGAGATCGTCGTCAAACCGATGTCCGGCATGCTGCGGGACATCACCATGTTCTCGGGCAACACCATCCTGGGCGATGGCAGCGTGATCATGATCATCGATCCCAACGGTATCGCCCAGCAGGTCTCTGCGGTCGGCACGGCGCAGAACCAGCAGCAGGAGGACAGCGAGGAAGTCACCGATCAGTTCGCCGATCAGACCACGGCGCTGCTCCTGTTCCGCGCCGGAACGGACGAGCCCAAGGCCGTCCCGCTGTCTTTGGTCACGCGGCTCGAGGAGATCGACGCCAAGGAGATCGAGCAGGCGAACGGCCGGTCCCTGGTACAGTATCGCGGTACGCTCATGCCGCTGGTGCTCGTCGACAGCAACAGCGAGCTCAAGTCCGAAGGTCAGCAGCCGATCCTGGTCTTCTCCGACGAGCGGCGCTCGATGGGGCTGGTCGTCGACGAGATCGTCGACATCGTCGACGAGCGGCTGAATGTCGAGATCAGCTCGGACCAGCCCGGGATGATCGGGTCGGCCGTGGTCAAGGACAAGGCGACGGAGGTGATCGACATCGGTCACTACCTCGCGCAGGCCTTCGACGATTGGCTCGACGAGAAGGACGGCCGCGGCATCGAGTTCGGGACGCGTCTTCTTCTGGTCGACGACAGCGCTTTCTTCCGCAACATGCTGGCGCCATTGCTGAGCGCCGCCGGCTACTCGGTCACCCTGGCCGAGTCCGCGGTGGACGCACTGCGCCTGAAGGAGCAGGGGCTCGCCTTCGACGTCATCGTCAGCGACATCGAGATGCCCGAGATGGACGGCATCGCATTTGCCGAGGCGGTGCGTGCCGATGGGCAGTGGGGCAAGACGCCCATCATCGCGCTCTCGTCCCATAGCGCCCCGCAGGTCATCGAGCGCAGCCGGCAGGCCGGCTTCGTCGATTTCGTCGGGAAATTCGACCGTCAAGGGCTCATCGAGAGCCTGAAGGATTGCAGTCAGCAACTTGGAGCTGCCGCATGAGTGAAGAGGCAACCAAACACGCCGCCACCGAGCACGCCACGCAGGAGTTCGTGACGGTCACGATCGGGGACCAGCTTTTCGGGTTGCCCATCAACGAGGTTCAGGACGTGTTCATGCCGTCCGCCATCACCGAGGTTCCACTTGCTGCCCATGAGGTTGCCGGGGTCTTGAACCTGCGCGGCCGGATCGTAACGGCGATCGACATGCGCAAGCGTCTCGGACTGCCGGAGCGCTCGGAAGACGAAGGCGAAATGGCCGTCGGCATCGAGTTTAACGGCGAGTCCTATGGATTGGTGATCGACAGGGTCGGCGAGGTGCATCGGCTTTCGCACGAGACCTTCGAGGCCAACCCGGCCAATCTCGACCCTCGCTGGGCCGCCGTATCGGCAGGCGTCCATCGGCTCGATGGGAACTTGATGGTCGTTCTGGACGTGAACAAGGTTCTGGCACTGGGGGACCAGGCCCTGGCCGCGTAAGCGCTTTGGAAAACTACAAACCGGACTTCCGATTGTCGGCCCGGTCTTAGGAGCACTAGACCATGCATTGCCTAGTTGTTGACGACAGCAGCGTGATCCGAAAGGTCGCCCGTTGCATCCTCGAGGAGATGAGTTTCGAAATCTCCGAGGCGGAGAACGGTCAAGAGGCACTGGACCACTGCCGCAAGAGCATGCCCGATGCGGTACTGCTCGACTGGAACATGCCAGTCATGGACGGCCTCGATTTCCTCGAGGCGTTGCGGAGCGAGTCCGGCGGCGATCGGCCCAAGGTGATCTTCTGCACCACCGAGAACGATGCCGATCATATCCTGCGTGCGATCAACGCCGGTGCGAACGAGTACATCATGAAGCCCTTCGATCGCGACATCATCGAAGCCAAGTTTCAAGAAGTCGGTCTGATCTAGTCGCAGCCTCGAAAGCAAAAAAATGTCCTTGTCTACTGCGACGGTGGCACCGCCCGTAGCCCAATCAGCATCCGATATTCGCGTCGCAGTGGTTGATGATTCCGCGGTGGTCCGCGGTCTTGTAACCCGATGGATCGACGAGGAGCCTTCGCTTTGCACTGTTGGCCGCTACGCCAACGGACAGCTTGCGCTTGACGGCATCAGAGCCAGCCAGCCGGACGTCATCGTCCTCGACATCGAGATGCCGGTCATGGACGGCATGACGGCGCTGCCGCTGCTCCTCAAGCAGCAGCCCGGCGTCAAGGTCATCATGGCGTCCACCTTGACGCGCCGGAATGCGGAGATCAGCCTGAAGGCGCTCTCCCTTGGCGCCATCGACTACATACCGAAGCCCGAGAACAATCGAGGCGTCACCACGTCCTCCGAGTTCCGGGTGCAGCTTCTGCGCAAAATCAAGGCCGTCGCTCCGAAACGAGGGGCTGCGACTGCGCGCGCAATCACCCCGGACGGCGTTGCGGCACGACCCGGCATCCGACCGGCGTTGGGCCAGCCGGCGCCGGCTCCGGCTTTGCGCCCCATATCGTCGGTGCCGCCGAAGATCCTGGTGATCGGCAGCTCGACCGGAGGGCCGCAGGCGCTTCAGCACATGTTCGACAGCATTGGCCCGGCGTTGACGTCCATTCCGGTGCTGGTCACACAGCACATGCCGGCGACGTTCACCACGATTCTGGCCGAGCACATCGGTCGGGCCAGCGGGCTGCCATCGAAAGAGGGCGAGGACAACGAGCCGCTGCAGCCGGGACACATCTATGTCGCGCCCGGCGGGTTCCACATGGCGGTCAAGAAGACGGCGACGGGGTCTGCCATTCGGATCTATGACGGACCGGACGTGAATTTCTGCAAACCCGCGGTCGATCCGCTGTTCGAGAGCGTGGCGCCGATCTACGGCCCCGCCACGCTTGCGATTGTCCTGACGGGCATGGGATCGGATGGGGCTGTTGGCGGCACCAGGGTCGCGGACGCCGGGGGCACCGTGATTGCCCAGGACGAGGCGACGAGCGTGGTTTGGGGAATGCCCGGCGCGACCGCCGCGGCCGGCGCCTGCGCGGCCATCCTGCCGCTCGACGGTGTTGGGAAGAAAGTCGTTGAACTGGTGCGAGGGAGCCGGTCATGACACCTCAGGACTTCGCGTTCCTTCGTGACATGCTGAAAGAAAGGTCCGGCGCCATCGTCACGGAGGAGAAGCGCTATCTGCTCGAGTGCCGGCTGATGCCGGTGGCGCGCGAGCATGGCATGGACTCCATGTCGGACCTGGTCGCCGCGCTCCGGGCGCCGAGCTCGGAGGATCTGAGAAATCAGGTCACCGAGGCGATGACGATCAACGAGTCGTTCTTCTATCGGGACAAGACGCCGTTCGAGAACTTCACCAAGATCATGATGCCGGCGCTTCTCGCCGCCAGGTCGACGTCGCGCCGTATCCGGATCTGGAGCGCTGCCGCCTCGACGGGCCAGGAGCCCTACTCACTGGCGATGGAGCTCTCCGAGATGGCCGACAAGCTGGCCGGATGGCAGACGGAGATTATCGGCACGGATCTCTCGAGCGAAGTTCTGGAAAAGGCCAAGGCCGGCCTCTATAGCCAGTTCGAGGTGCAGCGCGGCCTGCCGATCCAGCTTCTCGTCAAGTATTTCAAGCAGGTCGGCAGCCTCTGGCAGATCGACTCGGCCATCAGAGCGATGGTTCGCTACCGCCAGTTCAACCTGCTGGACCCGTTCGCCGGTCTTGGAACCTTCGACATCATCTTCTGCCGCAACGTGCTGATCTATTTCGATCCGCCGACCAAGCAGGACATTCTGAACCGTCTCGCGGCGCAGTTGCAGCCCGATGGCTATCTGGTCCTGGGAGCGGCCGAGACGGTGATCGGGCTGACCGACGAGTTCGAGCCCGTCAAGGGCACGCGCGGCCTCTATGCGCGCGGCAGCGGCGAAGGCACCGTCCAGCCGCAGCCCAGTTCGATGCTGGCCGCCTCCTAAGCGTCCCCAACGTCTGTGTAAAGTTCGCAGGGTGATCAGCGCGCGGCCGCCTGCGCGTCGGGCCGGCAGCCGCATCGCATGGGCATGCCCCGCTGATGCCGAGCCCCATGCGGCAAAAGAAAAAGGGCGCTGCGAGCGCCCCTCCTTCGGATGCTTCCCGGTCGCGCGCGAGTGGCGCGCCCCGACGATCGAGCCGCCTATGCGGCCTCGGACTCGTCCTCGGGATCGCGCAGCACGTAGCCGCGGCCCCAGACCGTCTCGATATAGTGCTTGCCGCCGGTCGCGGCCGCCAGCTTCTTGCGCAGCTTGCAGATGAAGACGTCGATGATCTTCAGCTCGGGCTCGTCCATGCCGCCATAGAGATGGTTCAGGAACATCTCCTTGGTCAGCGTTGTACCCTTGCGCAGCGAAAGAAGCTCCAGCATCTGGTACTCCTTGCCCGTCAGGTGAACGCGCTGTCCGTTGACCTCGACGGTCTTGGTGTCCAGGTTCACTTTCAGGTCGCCGGTCTGGATGACCGACTGCGCGTGTCCTTTCGAGCGGCGCACGATGGCGTGGATCCGCGCCACCAGCTCGTCTTTGTGGAAGGGCTTGGTCATGTAGTCGTCCGCGCCGAAGCCCAGCCCTCTGACCTTGTCCTCGATTCCCGCAAGCCCTGAGAGAATGAGAATGGGCGTCTGCACCTTGCTGATACGCAGGGTCTTCAGCACCTCGTATCCGCTCATGTCGGGAAGATTGATGTCTAAGAGTATGATGTCGTAATCGTAAAGTTTGCCGAGATCGACACCCTCCTCACCGAGATCGGTCGTGTAGACGTTGAACCCCTCGGACTGCAGCATCAGCTCGATGCTCTGCGCGGTCGCGCTATCGTCCTCGATGAGAAGAACCCTCATGTCTATCCTCATTATCTCGGGCCTATAGAAGGCCGTTGCCCCCGTCGCACTGGGCAAAGAACGCGCAAATCTGGTTGGTTAACTCGAATCAACAAATTAGGGCCAATTCGTTAACAAAACCTAATCTCCGGCGGATCCCGGTAAGTTTTGCCGTATCGCCCCTGCCGTGTCGCTGGCCGGCTCACGCATACAGGCGCTGCCCACCGCGCATCGGCCGAAGCCAAGCGCAGGCTTTAATTCTGGCGTCACGCATGCCGCTCCTTCGGAGTCTCGTTGCGGGAACCCGTCAGCTACGCGAGACGCGCTACAAATCCTGTCTGGAACGAATCAGTCACCTACCTTGTTAACAGAATTTGACCGAAGCCGGTAACCCGCACGGAGCGCCCTCGGCCGAGGGCGCAAGAAAACGTATTGGTTTACTAGCCCTTAAGGGGTGGTCGGCAACATTTACCCTCGACAGGTGGCTTGAGGCGCAACCCGTGTGAGGACGGGCGTGAACGTTCGGAGGGACGATTGCAGGCATTGCTGAGCGAAATCGCGGCGATTCCGACCACGGAGATCTATGGGCGCGTGAAATGCGTCCAGGGGCTATTGGTTGAGATTGCCGGGCCGGTTCACGCTATGAGTGTGGGCTCACGCGTTCGTATCGTCGGTGGCCTGCATGGCGGCGTGATGTGTGAGATCGTCGGCTTTCGCGGCGGCTCTGCCCTTGCCATGCCCTTCGGTCCGCTCGAAGGCGTGCGTATGGGCGCAAAGGCCGTGGTCGAGCCGGGTGCCGCGGCCGTGCGTCCGTCGCCGGCCTGGCTCGGGCGCGTCGTCAATGCGCTTGGGCAACCGATCGACGGCAAGGGGCCGCTCCTGCCCGGCGCGCAGAGCTATCCGTTGCGCAACACGCCGCCGCCGGCCCATCGCCGCCGCCGTGTCGGCGCTCCGGTGGATCTTGGCGTGAAGGCGCTCAACACCTTCGTCACCTGCTGCAAGGGCCAGCGCATGGGCATTTTTGCTGGCTCGGGCGTCGGAAAGTCCGTGCTGCTGTCCATGCTCGCGCGCAGCACCGACTGCGACGTGTCGATCATTGGCCTGATCGGCGAGCGTGGGCGCGAAGTTCAGGAATTCATCGAGGACGATCTCGGGCCCGACGGCCTCGCCCGCAGCATCGTCGTGGTCGCCACTTCGGACGAGGCCGCTTTGATGCGGCGCCAGGCAGCCTATCTCACCTTGACGCTGGCGGAGTACTTCCGCGACCGGGACAAGGACGTGCTCTGCATGATCGACAGCATCTCGCGTTTCGCGACCGCGCAGCGTGAGATCGGGCTTTCCGGGGGCGAGCCGCCGACCACGAAGGGCTACACACCCACAGTGTTCGCCGAGCTTCCGCGTCTGCTCGAGCGCGCCGGACCGGGCACCGGCGCCGGAACCGTTACGGGACTGTTCACGGTGCTGGTCGAGGGTGACGATCACAATGAGCCGATCTCGGATGCCGTGCGCAGCATTCTCGACGGCCACATCGTCATGGAGCGCGCCATTGCCGAGCGTGGCCGATATCCCGCCATCAACGTGCTCAAATCCGTCTCGCGCACCATGCCGGGCTGCGTGGATCCCGCGTTACGGCCCGTGGTCGCCGAGGCGCGGCGGCAACTCAGCACCTTTGCCGACATGGAGGAGCTGATCCGTCTGGGCGCCTATCGCCAGGGCTCAAATCCGGAGGTCGACGAAGCGATTGCGCTGAACCCGCGGATCGAGGCCTTCCTCAGCCAGGAGAAGAACGAAACTGCAACACTGGAACAAGGCTACGCCGAACTGGCACAGATATTGAATCAAGAGGAGTCCGAGCTCTCACAAGTTGAAGGTGGTGAATCATGAAGTCACGTGAGACCTTAATCCGTCTACGTCGCTTTGAAGTCGATGAGAAACGTCAAAAGGTGACCGACCTGGAGACGATGATCAGCGATTTCCAGCAGATGGCGCAGGATCTGGATCGGCAGATCCAGGTAGAACAAGAGCGGGCAGGGGTGTCGGATATCAATCACTTCGCCTATCCGACCTTCGCCAAGGCGGCGGTCCAGCGCCGCGACAACCTGGCCGCTTCTGTCGATGAGCTGCAGGCCAAGCTCGACGCTGCACGCGAAGAGCTTGCCGGCGCTTACGAAGAATTGAAGAAAGTCGAGCTCATCGAGGAGCGCGACATGGAGCGGGCACGCGCCGGCCGGCGCAAGACCGAGCAGGCCGAGCTCGATGATCTCGGTGGCTTGGCCCATATGGGTGCGTTCGGCCAGACACGCTAGCCCGGCTAGACCACGTCCTACCTTCGCTTCTCGCCGTGCGGCTGGCCGGTCAACCGGCCAGCCGCACGGCGTAGAGGCGCTCGTAGATGGGCCGAGCCTGTTCCGCCAGACGCGCCAAGTGCGTCGGCAGGTCTCCTGCAGGCGGGCGCGGCGGCCCGAAGCCCTCCGACTTTTCCACTTCGCCATACCAGTGCGCGGCCCAGATCCCGTCGCTGGTGCGTTGGCCCTTCGGCCAGTGCAGCATGCGGTCCGTGAAGGCGATGCCGCAGGCAGCGCACAGCGCTCGTAGAGTTCTCTCCGGATTCGCCAGGACATCCCGACTGTCGATCACAGGCGGTGCGGCCCCCCGGTGCGCGGCGACGGCATCGAAGATGTCGGCCTGCTGGGCAAAGCCCAGATCGTCGAATGTCACCTCGTCGCGTTTCGCCGCATAGGACGCCACGACATCTTCGGGCGTGCGGATCAGGAAACAGTTGACGATGCCCAACAGCCAGTCCCGCGGGAAGGCCGGCAGCATGTGATGGGTCATGTGCTTCTGATAGACGACGCTCGCGCTTTCGGGCAGGTCGTTCAGCAATGTTGCGGCGACGCGGGCAGGGTCCGTCTCGCCGGCGCCGATGACGTCGTCGCGCATCGGATGGTCGAGCCCGGTCGCTTGGAGATAGGCCGCGTAGAAGGGTTCGTCGAGGACCGCCGTATCCGGCCTGTTCTCGAAGCTGCGCATCAGGGCCGTGGAGATGTTGCGCGGCCCCGACCACATGGCGATGCGGACCACGCCGCTCGATCGTGTCACGGCCGCCGGCTCTCGCGGTCGACCAGCGCGCGATAAAGCTCCGTCAGCCGGCGTGTCGTTGCCCGGTCGGGGTCGTCCGCCGTCATGGTCCCAATGGTCCGGCCATCGACTTCGCGCACGGGAACGAGGCCTGCGAAGGTGCCGGTGACGAACGCTTCGTCGGCGCTGTAGACGTCCGTCAGGCTGAACCGGCGCTCACGGGCGACGATGCCGTTCTCGCGACAGAGCCGCAGCACGTTCGCGCGCGTGATGCCGCCGAGGCAGTAGTCGCCGTCGGATGTCCAGACCTCGCCATCGCGAACGATAAAGAAATGGGTCGAGTTGCAGGTGGCGACGAAGCCTGCCGGGTCGAGCATCAGGGCCTCGTCTGCGCCGGCCTTCGCGGCCTGAATGCAGGCCAGTATGCAGTTCAGCTTGGAATGGCTGTTGAGCTTCTGGTCCTGCATGTCGGGCCCGGTGCGTCGAACATGCACGGTAAAGAGCGCGATGCCGCGCCCTGCGACCTCCGGCGAGGGGGCTTTGTATTCGGGGACGATCACGATCGTCGGCGGTCCGACCGTCACGCGTGGGTCCTGATACGGTGTCGCTTTTAGCCCGCGCGTGATCATGACGCGGATATGGACGCCGTCTTCCATGTCGTTCGCGTCCAAACAGGCGAAGATCCGCTCGGTCAGCGCGTCGGCCGAGAGGCCGATGTCGAAGTCGAGGGCTCTGGCGCCTTCGTAAAGACGCCGCAGATGCCGGTCGAGGAAGGGGATGCCGCGCTTGTGCAGGCGAAGCCCTTCCCAGACGCCGTCGCCAAGCACGAAACCGGAGTCGAACACCGACACGGCAGCCTCGGCCCGCGGGACAAGGTCGCCGTTGACCGAGACCAGGATCTCCGCATTGCGGGGATCGTCAGTGTAATCATGGGTCCCCATTGCCATGATCGCTGCATCCTCGATTGTTGCTTTGCGGCGCAGTCTGCTGCATATCCCGGCCCGCCTCCATCAGAATCGAAATGAGCGCGAAGAAGGGAAGTAGAACCATGCCTTCGTTCGACATCGTGTCGAAGACCGACCTTGCCGAGTTCGACAACGCCATCGCCAACATGCAGCGGGAGATGTCGCAACGGTACGATTTCAAGGGTGCCGACTGCCGGATCGAGCGGAGCGAATTGGAGGTCATGCTGAACGCCGACGACGATCTCAAGCTGCGCCAGATGCACGAGCTTCTGAAAGGACACCTGGCGCGGCGAAAGGTCGACGCAAACGTGCTCGAGTTCCTCGAGCCTGAGCGCGCCGCCGGACAGGCCCTGCGCCAGAAGGCAGCGATCCGGCAAGGCATCGACCGGGATCTGGGCAAGACGCTCGTCAAGGAGATCAAGGGGACGAAGCTGAAGGTGCAGGTCGCGGTTCAGGGCGACGAGCTGCGCGTCACCGCCAAGAAGCGCGACGATTTGCAGGCCGCCATCCGTCACCTCAAGGAGATGGAGATCGAGCGTCCATTACAATTTGTGAACTTTCGCGATTGATCTTGCCTGTATGGTCGCAAGCGCGCGGTCCGGCGCTGCCGCTTCGAGAGGGTGAGAGATGCGACGAACCTGTATTCTGATAGCAGCGATCGTGGCTGCCACCGGGCTTTCCGCATGTCGATCCTCGACGGCCACGGTCCCGGTTGCGCGCGGCCCGATTACGGTCGTATCGGGCAAGCCGACGCAGGTCTATTCGCAGGTGGCGCGAAAGATCAGAGCCTGCTGGCTGAAGCCCAGCGACCCGGTTCTCACCAAGCACGTCTTCAATGCCGAAGCGACGCCGGACGGATCGACGACCAACATTGTCATCCATGAGCGGGCGGCGGACGGGAGGAAGGGCCTCAAAGCCTTTTCGGTCTCGTTCGAGCCACGCGGCAGCGCGAACACGACCGTCGTGGCCGAGAACCACCGTCTTCCCTACGCCCTGGGCCAGGTGCTCGTGGCCGATGTCGGGCGCTGGGCCAGCGGTGACCCGACATGTGCGCTCACGATCTCTCAAGGTCCGTCGCGTGGCAGCGGCGCGCCGTCCGGTGTGTCTCAGCGCATTTACGACACGCAGCCCGCGAGCCCTGGCGGCAGGCGGGGCTCCTATTGAAGGTTGCCGCACGTCCTAGATCGACCTGCGATCAATGGGAATCGATTGATCGTAGAAAAACGGCCCTAGTCCAACGCGTTTGACTCAGGCTTGTCGAAATTCGACGGCGCCCCTTCATCGAATATCAATACCTTTGGCTTATCATGACGGCATGGTCGCACCTTCAACTGCGCCCAAGGCCCGAGATGATTATACACTTGCTTCACAAAACTCGACGGCTGTCGCGAGATATCCGTGGGAACGTCGTCCTCCTGTTTGGGCTCACCTTGGTGCCGGTGATGCTCGCGATAGGGGGGGCGATCGACTATGGCCGGGCCATCCAGGCCAGGCAGCACCTGAATGCCGCACTCGATGCGGCTGCGCTGGCTGTCGGGTCATGGACCGGGCTGCCGGAGGCCGAGGTCACACAGAAGGCGCAGGAGTACTTCGACGCCAATCATGCCGGCACCGTCGCCGGCACTGTCGGCCCGCTCTCGGTCACGGCGAGCGGGAACGTCATCACGCTCTCCGCCACCGCCCGCGTCGACACGCTGATACTCCAGATTGCCGGCATCAACCACATGGATGTGGGCGCCTTTACCGAGGTCACCAAGACTCAGAAGAAGATCGAGCTGGTGATGGCCCTGGACAATACGGGCTCGATGGGCTGGAGCGGCAAGATCGGTGCGCTCAAGACGGCCTCTCACGAGCTCGTGCTCGCCCTGTTCGGCGACGAGAGCGTCTCCCAACATGTCAAGATCGGTCTGGTGCCCTTCGCGGCGGCGGTCAACATCGGGGCTGACAAGCTCAACTCCGGCTGGATCGACACAGGCGGCCAGTCGTCGCTGGCGGGCGAGGATTTCCAGGCCGGTGTCAACGTCCTTGATCTCTACACGCAGATCACGAACCGCACCTGGAATGGTTGCGTGCGAGCTCGGCCGGCGCCTTACGACACCAATGACACCGCTCCCAGCGTGGGCGCGCCCGATACGCTGTGGACGCCCTACTTCGCCCCTGACGAGCCCGATTTCAGCGGCTATGCGAACCGGTACGCGTCGGACAGCGGCTATGGCGGCGATACCTATGACTACGATGCCCGGCAGCGCTACGCCGGGAAGTACAACGGCTTGACCCTGACGCCGTGGGAAGACGACGGACCGGACTTCAACTGCCGCATGCCGGCCGTGACCCCGATGATCAACGTGAAGAGCCAGATCGACAGCGCCATTGACGCCATGACGGCGTCGGGAAGCACCGTGATCCCGACAGGCCTCTCCTGGGCCTGGCGGCTGATCTCGCCGACCGAGCCGTTCACCGAGGGCGTGGCCTACGACGATGACGACACGATCAAGGCCATCGTCCTCCTGACCGACGGACGCAACGACATCGGCGGCGGGCTCGTGAACCACAACCGGTCCTACTACTCCGCCTACGGGTTCGCCCGGTCCGGCCATGTCGGCACCGTCGACGGCAGCCAAGCCGAGACGGTGCTGAACACCAAGACCGCAACGCTCTGCACCGGCATCAAGGCGCAGAACATCCTGCTCTACACGATCACCTTCAAGCTCGCCGACGGCTCTATCAAGGATCTGATGCGCGACTGCGCGACCGAGCCCAGCATGCACTACGACACACCCACCAACGATCAGCTGAAGACGGTCTTTGCGACGATCGCCAAGGGCCTCAACAAGCTGCGCATCAGCAAATAGGCCCCGTGGCTGCGGCGCCGGTTCCGACGCCGGCGGATGCTGCCGGTCGGCACCGGTATCCCGGTCTCATTGCGGTACCAGAGCGACGGTTTTCCGGACCGCAAGCCCCCCTTTGCGCGATGCAAGGCGCGATCTGCGGATACGTTGCAGATACACGGCCTGCCTTGGGAAAGGATGTGCGGTCAGGTAGATAATAAGAAGTGGCATGTCCTGATCCTCGAGGAGGGGGCGGAAGCTCCTTTCGACACGAGGCCCCGGCGACCGGCTTGCACCTAGCGCTTTGGGCCTCCGCGCGGGCGGGAGTGGCAACAAACAACAAGGAAGAGGCGGAAGGTTGGGGAGCGACAATGACGGGGACGGACGGAGAGAATAGGGCGAAGGAATGCTGCGGGCCGGGCTATGCCTCGCCCGAGGAGGCGATGAAGGCGCCCCGGGAGACGCTGCTCTACACCGTCGCGCTCTATATCGGCACCGGCATCCAGAAGCCGGACTATCTGGCAACCATCGACGCCGACCCCGAAAGCCCCACCTACAGCCAGGTGATCAGCCGGCTGGAGATGCCAGGCATCGGCGATGAGCTGCATCACATAGGCTGGAACGCCTGCTCGTCCTGTCACCACGACGCCACCAAGGAGCGTCGCTATCTGATCGTGCCGGGCGTGCGCAGTTCGAACCTGCACATCGTCGATTGTGCGACCGATCCGAGAAACCCGCGGCTGCACAAGGTGATCGAGGGTGCCGAGATCAAGGAGAAGACCGATCTCTCCGCGCCCCACACCGTGCACTGCCTCGGCCCGGACATCATCATCTCGATGCTCGGCGACGCCAAGGGCGAGGCACCCGGCGGCTTTTTACATATCAACGAGGATTTCGAGATCGTCGGCCGCTGGGAGAACGACATCACCGGCATGCTGTTCAACTACGACTTCTGGTACCAGCCGCGCCACAACGTCATGGTCTCCAGCGAGTGGGCGGCGCCGAACACCTTCATGCCGGGCTTCGATCTGGAGGAGGTCGGTCTTCTCAAATACGGCCGCCGGATCC
>JAKSBI010000466.1 GCA_022361215.1 Hyphomicrobiales bacterium
CCTGAGGCTCGACCTGGCCGCACCGGCGCCGCGCGCGCTCGAAAGCCTGTTTCCGGCGCCCGTCCGCGAGGTCTGGCTGGAGATCGGCTTCGGCGCGGGCGAGCACCTCGCCTGGCAGGCCGGGGCGCACCCGGATGTGGGCTTCATCGGCTGCGAGCCGTTCGTCAACGGCGTGGCCAAGCTGCTGGTGCAGATCGTCGAGCAGGGCCTCGGCAACGTCCGCATCCACGACGAGGAGGCGCATGGCCTGCTGGCCTGGCTGCCCGAGCGCTCGCTTGGCCGCGTTTTCGTGCTGTTTCCCGATCCCTGGCCGAAGAAGCGCCACCACAAGCGCAGATTGCTGTCGCCGCCGACGCTGGCGGCGCTGGCGCGGGCGATGCGGCCGGGCGCCGAGCTGCGCGTGGCGACGGATATCGGCGACTATGCGCGCTTCACGCTCGCCTCGGCGCGCCGGGCCGGCCCCTTCACCTGGACCGCGGACCGCGCCGCCGACTGGCGCGAGCGCCCGGCAGACTGGCCCGAGACGCGCTACGAGCGCAAGGCTGCACGCGAGGGCCGGCGCGCCTGCTACCTGACGTTTCTCCGGGACTAGGGGGCTGACCCCTAATCCCCCGGTTTCGCGCTATAGGAAAAGCTCACGAGTTGAGTGGGGCGGCTCGGAGAGCGCGTGAATGATCGGCCATAGCGCCGCCCGATGCTATTTGCCCAGGGCGTCGCGCATGGCATCGCCAACGATGCCGGGCATATCCTTGCGGAGCCCGCGAACGTCGTCCTGAAGAGCCTTGATGTCAGACCGCATCTCAGACCGTTCGGAAGCGGCAGTCTCGAAGTTCCGCCGTGTCTCGGACTCGAAGCGGATGAGGTGGGCATGCACGCCCTTGAGCTGTTCAGTGATGAAGCCGAACTCGCCCCTGAGCTCGGCCATTTCACGCTCTGGCTGGTTGACGCGTTCTTCCAAGTCCATATGCATGTTTTAGCTACTTTCTTCTGACGACACCACCGCTGATCATCCTCCGCGTTCGCGTTCCCGCGCTTTGGCGTGCTTCGTGTCGGCCGCCTTGTGGACAACAGGGGCTGACCCCTAATTCCGATCCGGAACGGCTCTAACCCTGTTGCAAAATGATGCGCGGCCCCGCTTGTGCGCGCTTGGCAATTGCGTATATATATGTCTGCTCATGATTGTTTCGTCATCGGGAGTGGGCCCCAGCGGTCCGCTCTTTTTCTTTTAGGCCCGGGGCGTGCTGGCCTCGGTAACGTCATGACAAGTCTGGCCGACGATCTCGAGGCGCGTTTCTTTGGCGAGACCGGCGTCGCGGCCGAGGTCGCCGGTCTGGTGGAGCCCGTCCTCGAGGATCTTGGGTTTCGGCTGGTCCGGGTCATCGTGTCCGGCCGCGACGGTGGGACCGTTCAGGTCATGGCCGACCGCAGCGACGGCACGGTCACGATCGACGATTGCGCGCTGATCAGCCGGCGGCTGTCGCCGGTGTTCGATGCGCACGATCCGGTCGCCGGGGGCTATAATCTCGAGATCTCGTCGCCGGGGATCGACAGGCCGCTGGTCCGCCCGAGCGATTTCGAGGCCTGGGCCGGATACGAGGCGAAGGTCGAGCTCAAGGAGCTGATCGACGGACGAAAGAGATTTCGCGGCGAGATCGA
>JAKSBI010000722.1 GCA_022361215.1 Hyphomicrobiales bacterium
CGTCTCATCGGAGGCAGCCGGTGCTCAGGGGCTGATAAGGAGAAGGATCCGGCCAAGAGCCGCCTGACCGAGAAGGAGCGCGGAGAGGCCCAGCAGACCGGCAAGGCCCAGCCAGGCGCGATCGGACGCGTCGGCCTTTTCGGCCCGCGTCTTCGCCCGGTGATGCCGCTGCAAGCGTTGCATGCGCGTCGTCGTCCTCATGCTGCCTTTCGAGCAAGGCTAGCGCGTCTTGGTTGAGCTTTTGTTAACCATGAGCGCCGTCGGTCACTGCCTTTGTACTGGAACTCGCCGGGCGAATGCAAGCGGCCCGGCGATGAAACGTCACAGGGCAAAGGGCCTGCGATTGGCGCCGGGCCCTGATAGGCTCCGCCCGACGTCGACAGATATCGGAAAAGACAACCAAATGAGACACCTGTTCCTCGCCTGCCTTGCCGGCCTGCTGGCCATGGGCCTGCCGCAGGGCACCAGCTTCGCCAAGGATTACACGGTCGGGTCCATCAAGATCGAAACGCCCTGGTCGCGCGCCACGCCGGGCGCGGCCAAGGTGGGCGCCGGCTATCTGAAGATCACCAACACCGGCAGCGCGCCGGACCGGCTGGTGGCCGTCGAAGCCGGCGTCGCCGCGACCTCGGAGATCCACGAGATGAAGATGGACGGCGGCATCGCGCGCATGCGCAAGCTGGCCGACGGCCTCGCGCTGCCGCCGAACGCCACCGTGGAGCTGAAGCCCGGCGGCTATCATCTGATGTTCATGGAGCTGAAGCAGCCGCTCGAGAAGGGTCAGACCTTCCCGGCGACCCTGGTCTTCGAGACCGCGGGCAAGCTCACGGTCGAGTTCTCCGTCGCGGGCATCGGCGCCATGGCCCCCGACGGCGCCGATGCGGCACCGAAGACGGGCGGCGGCACGAGAGGGTCTCACTAGCAAGGCCACGCGGCCGCGGGCGGTGCGTCGAGGCCCGTGCGGGGCTCGTAAAGGCCGAGCCTCGGCTCAGGCCTCGATCTCGCCCTTCATGACCTGCACCGCCTGCCCGCCGACGCGGATGGCACGCAGGTTGCCGGCCGCCACCTCGAACTCCAGATAGATGTCGCTCGGCCGGTTCATCTCGTAGCCCTGCTCCAGATGGGCCGTGTGCACGCCGTCGGGGGGCGTGTCGAACTGGCGGATGACCGCCGGAAAGGCGGCCGCGGCCGCGCCGGTCGCCGGGTCCTCGCCGGCGATCATCTCGGGCGCGAACATGCGGGCGTGAAAGGCCGCGTTGCGATGCACCGTGTCGCGGCAATAGACGAAGGCCGCGCCGTGGCCGTCGCCCGAGAAGGCCTCGCCCCAATGCTGGCTCATGACCGCCGCGCGGCCGATGGCGTCCAGATCGCGCACGGGAACGAAGGTGAAGGGCACCCCGGCCGAGAAGCGCACGGACTTGTGGTTCTCGAAGCCGATCTCGTTCGGCGCGAGGCCCAAGGCCGCGGCCAGCCGGTCCGCGGGCGCCGCAGGCCCGTCCGGCTCCGGCAGCTTGATGACGTCGAACTCGGCGAAGGTCGGCGCGTCCGTCTCGAAGCGGACGCCGACGCGCACCGGGCCGACGCCCTCCTCCAGCACGACGATGGCATCGTCGGGACGCTCGCCGGCGGCATATTTCTGCGTCGCCAGCAGCACGGCGGTGCCGACGGTGGGATGGCCGGCGAAAGGCAGCTCCGCCTGGGGCGTGAAGATGCGCACCTTGGCGGTGTGGGCCGGGTTCTCGGCGGGCAGCACGAACACCGTCTCCGACAGGTTGAACTCGCGCGCGATGGCCTGCATCCGCTCGGTGTCGAGCCCCTCCGTATCGGTGACGACGGCCAGCGGATTGCCGGCGTAAGGCGTCGCGGTAAAGACGTCCAGCGTATAGAAAACCCGCCCCATGAGGTGCCTCCGCTCTCGTCCTGACAGCGGCTGCATCTTATACAAAGCGGCGCCGAGATGAAGCGCGATGCGCGCGGCAGGAAAGCGCAGTGCACCCCCCTTTCACAACAGCGCCCCGTTGCGACCATTCGCACGCCACATTGGGCCTCTAGGGTCCGATCTCAGGGCGCACGGGGGCTGCCCGGCTGACCTATTTCAGCCCAACGGAGTTCATAAACATGAAGAACGTGCGCCGGACCTTTTGGTCCGCTGTAATTGCGTCCGCAATTCTGAGTGTTTCCCACCTTTCACCGGCCACCGCCGCGGACCTCGGCAGGGGCGTGAAAGACGCGCCGATCGCGCCGGCACAGCCGGCTCAGAAGTGGCGCGGCCCCTATATCGGCGGCCATCTCGGCGGCGCCTTCGACGCCGATGACGACGATCTGATCGGCGGCGTCTCCGTCGACGGCGACGACTCCGCCTTCATCGGCGGTGTCCATGCCGGCATGAACTGGCAATCGGGCGCCTATGTGTTCGGTATCGAGGGCGATGTCAGCTTCGGCGACGACATCGAGTATCTGTCGAGCGCCCGCGGCCGCATCGGCTTCGCTTCCAACAACTGGCTGGCTTACTTCACCGGCGGTGTCGCCTTCGCCGATCTCGGCCGGACCGTGTCGGGCCCGGGCTTCAGCATCGAGCTCGACGATGACGAGACGGGCTATGTCGTCGGCGGCGGCGTCGAGGTCAAGCTCAGCCAGGCGGCGAGCCTGGGCGTCGAGGGCCTCTATTACGGCTTCGAGGAAGACGAGAGCCAGGCGCTGGGCTTCGACATCGAAAACGACATCGTGGTCGTGCGCGGGCGCCTCACCTGGCACTTCGGCGGCGGCCGGTACTAAGCGCGCCCCAGCCTATCGAGACCATCTCGATTGCCAAGGAACCGATTGCCGGCCTCGCGCCGGCAATTCGCGGTTCCCGCAGGGTATGCACGTAGCGGGCGCCTGCTGCCACGAGGCCCGGACTCCATCCCCCTCCCTTGATGGGAGGGGCTGGGGGCGGGGCGACAGCGGACCCGTTTGCTGCAACGCAAGGGTCAAGGCGCTCGCGCGCTCCGCCCGCCCCGAGACATCCCCCACCCGGCCCTTCGGGCCACTCTCCCCGCCATGGAAGACTTAAGCTGGCCGGTCGCGCTCTGCCCCGGATTCCAGGGCCGAAACGGGCGATTCCGCCCGCCGGCGCCTCCTTGCGACCATGCGCACGCCACATTGGGACGCTAGGGTTCCGATCCAAGGGCGCACGGGGGCGGCATGGCTCAAATGCCCAGCCCAACGGAGTTCACAAGCATGAAGAACGTGCGCCAGGCCGTCCGGTCCACTGGACTTGCATCCGCAATCCTGAGTGTCGTCCTGATCTCGCCCGCCCCCGCGGCCGACCTCGGCCAGGGACTGAAAGACGGGCCGGTCGCGCCGTCGCTCGGCTGGCGCGGCCCCTATGTGGGCGGGCACTTCGGCGGCGTCTACGACAGCGGCGACGACGATTTGGGCGCAGGCGTCAGCACCGACATCGACGATTCCGCCTTCCTGCTCGGCGTCCATGGCGGCATGAGCTGGCAGTCGGGCAATTACGTCTACGGTATCGAGGCCGACATCGGCACCTCCGACGACATCGAATATCTGTGGAGCGTGCGCGGCCGCCTCGGCTACGGCACCGACAAGTGGCTGGCCTACTTCACCGGCGGCGTGGCCTTCGCCAACTTCCAGACCACGGTCACCGGCCCCAACTTCATCGTCGATCTGGACGACGA
>JAKSBI010000488.1 GCA_022361215.1 Hyphomicrobiales bacterium
ACGATCCGGGACACCGAGACGGGCGAGGTGGTGGCCGCGCTGACCGGCCACACGGGCGATGCGGTCAGCGCCGCCTTCAGCCCGGACGACGAGCGCGTCGTCACGGCCTCGTCCGACCGCACCGCGCGCATCTGGGATGTCACGACGGGCCGCCAACTCGCGGTGCTGACCGGCCACGAGGGCGGCCTGACCGGCGCGCTGTTCAGCGCGGACGGCCGGCGCGTGATCACGGTCTCCGAGGACGGCACGGCGCGGCTCTGGGCCTCCGCCAGCGGGCGCCGGATCCATGTCTTCACAGGCCACCGCAGCCCGGTGCACATCGCCGCGCTGAGCCCCGACGGCCGCCGTCTCGCCACCGCCTCCACGGATGGCGACGCGCGGCTCTGGGACACCGAGGCCGGCCGGGAGACGGCGATCCTGAAGGGCCACGGCATGGCCCTGAAGGACATGGCCTTCAGCGCCGACGGCCAGCGGCTGGTGACCGCGTCTCCGGACCTGACCGTGCGGGTCTGGAAGGTCCGGACGGGGGCGAAGATGGGCGAGCTGAAGAGCGACAAGGTGCGCCCCAGCACCGTCATCCTCAGCCACGACCTTCGCCGTTTCGCGACCGGAGCCTCCGACAGCACGGCGCAGGTCTGGAACGCCAGGACCGGCAAGCGCTTCGCCACGTTCGCCGGGCACGAGGGCGCGGTCAACGGCGCCGCCTTCAGCCCCGACGGGCGCCGGGTGGCCACGGCATCGGACGACAGGACCGTGCAGGTCTGGGACATCGGCAAGGCCAAGAAGGGCGCCATGGTCAAGCTCGACGGCCACGAGAGCGCTGTTGCCGCGGCCGTCTTCGCGCCCAACGCGCGCTGGCTCCTGACCGTGACCAAGGACGGACGAGGGCGGCTGTGGCGCATCTTCCCCTCGACCCAGGAGCTGGTCGACTACGCGATCGACCTGGCCCCGGCCTGCCTGACCGCGGAGCAGCGCAAGAAGTTCTTCCTGGAGCCCGAATGGCCGCAATGGTGCCAGGAGAAGGAGGCGGAGGCCCGGCAGGAGAGCCGCATCGACGGCCCCCCGCCGCCGCCGTCGTCGAATTAGCCGAGTGTGCGGAACTTCTGGAGGTCAGAGCCAGCCGATGCCGCAGCCTTACATGCTCTCCTGCCACTGCGGCGCGATCCGGTTGGAGGTCGATGCCGAGCTGGCAGGGCTCCATGAGTGCAACTGCTCGACCTGCGCACGCTCGGGGTTCCTGCACTGGAAGGTGCCGGTGGCGGCCGTGCGCCTCGTCACACAGAAGCGCCAGCTTGCGACCTATCTCTGGCGCGACGCAGGCGGAGGTCACCAGTTCTGTCCGACCTGCGGTACGGCCATGCTGCGGACCGGCTACGGGGATCGCATCTCGGTGAACGCCCGCTGCCTGGAGGGCGTGGACATCTTCGAGCTCGAGGCGAGCCGGTACGACGGGCGCAAGCTCATGCCTCCCGG
>JAKSBI010000883.1 GCA_022361215.1 Hyphomicrobiales bacterium
GCCGCTTCGCGATCGGCTACTACCACCAGCGCTACGCGAAGACGGAGGATGCGCCCGCAGAAGCCGAACCCCTTGAGCAAGATGAGGCCGAGTCCCGATGACCGCTATCCAGAACCGCTACGAGTTCGTCTATCTGTTCGACGTCGCCAACGGCAACCCGAACGGCGACCCCGACGCCGGCAACCTGCCGCGCCTCGACCCCGAGACCAACCAGGGCCTCGTCACCGACGTCTGCCTCAAGCGCAAGGTGCGCAATTTCATCGAGATGGCGAACGGCGACGGTCCCGGCTACGAGATCTACATGGCCGAGCGCGCCATCTTGAACAACCAGCACCGGCGCGCCTGGGAGGCGAAGGTGCCGGACGTCAAGGACGCGGACCGCAAGAAGCTGCCCAAGGACGAGGAGAAGGCGCAGGCGCTGACGGACTGGATGTGCGCCAACTTCTATGACGTGCGGGCGTTCGGCGCGGTGATGAGCACGGGCGTCAACTGCGGCCAGGTCCGCGGCCCCGTACAACTGGCCTTCGCCCACTCCATCGAATCCATCGTGCCGCTCGAGATCTCCATCACCCGCATGGCCGCGACCACCGTCGCCGACGCCGAGAGCAAGGGCGACATCCGGACCATGGGCCGCAAGCACGTGGTGCCCTATGGGCTCTACCGGGCACACGGCTTCGTCAGCGCCAAGCTGGCCGAGAAGACCGGCTTCTCCGAGGAGGATCTGGAGTTTCTTTGGAGCGCGCTCGAGCTCATGTTCGACCACGACCGATCCGCCGCGCGCGGCGAGATGGCGGCGCGCAAGCTCTATCTCTTCAAGCACGACAGCGCGCTCGGCAACGCGCCCGCGCACAAGCTGTTCGAGCTGGTGACCGTCAACCGCGCTTTCGAGGGGCAGGAGTACGATCCCGCAGAGCGCCGCACCCATAACCTGCCGCCTGCGCGGCAGTTCTCCGACTATGCGGTTCACGTGCACCGAGAGCGGCTGCCGGACGGCGTGGAGCTGATCGAACGCATGTGAGGTGGCGATGGCGACATCCGAGAGCATGTCTCCCGAAAGTGGATACCGGTTTCGGGAAAAAAGACATGCTTCAACAAAGAGCTAGGGTCTGTGGACATTCACCTTGTGGATGCTGGTTTTGCGAGATTGGCTCAGCTTTAGGAACGAGGGCGCAGGACATGCCTTGCATATTCAAGCCCGAGTGACGCGGAGATGGGCCAATCTCGCAAAA